>JAFUIY010000026.1 GCA_017473925.1 Clostridia bacterium
CAGTAATTTGTCGAGCTGTTTCAATGAACAATTTACAATTTACAATGTACAATGATTTGCAATAACCGCCTGTATCGCTACAACTGCACGATTGTAAATTGTACATTGTACATTGTTAATTGGCTCGACAAATTCTGATTTGAATAACTATAACAAAAAAAATCCGCCGTAATAGCTTACAGCGGATTAATATTAAAGATTATCAGAGACTCATTTCAATCTTTTCAAGACATTCTTTTCTGATTTTCTTTTCAATTTTTCCTTTTCTTTCGATAGCATCTTCACCGAACTGCTTATCAAATTCTGTCTGTTCTGCTTCCCAGTCTTCTGCTACAAGGTCTGAGAGAATTGTCTCATACCATTCGGGATTTTCGTCAGCACCGACATAGAACATGATGTGATAGCCGTGTTCTGTTTCAATGATACCTGTTGTACCGTTTGCTCTCTTTTCGCCTGCATAATTGCCTTCAGCGAATACCCAGTCCTCAAATTCAGGAACATATCTGCCGTCGTTGAGCATATTTTCAATGAGACCGCCTGAACTCTGTGAACCTGTATCATCTGAGAGCTTGCTTGCGAGTTCACCGAAGTACTGTTCGTCATCAACACCGCTCATTGTCTCTTCGATATACTTGTTGTAATCGTCAAGAATTGAGTTTGCTTCGCTTTCATATTCAGCCTTTTCTTCAGCTGAAAGTGTTACTTCTTCAGCTTCTGCTGAAACGTCTTCACCGCTTACAGCTTCAGTAGTTGTTTCGGGGAACTTAACAAGGATATGACGGACATCAGCGGGCTTTGTTTCATCCTTGAAGGGAGTACCGAGTGCATAGATAACATAAACAGTTGTCTTGTCAGAGTTGACAAAGTACTTCATGTCGCCTGCCTGTCTTACATAGTTGCCCTCATCATTTGTCTCATAGAGCCATGCTGAAGCATCCTTGCTGACATTTGTTTCAATTGTTTCCTTGTCAATCTTCTGGAGAAGAGTTGCACCGTCCTGCTTGTATTCGCTGTAAGCTTCGTCGTCCTTATCAGCAAAGTCAAGAACAACCTTCTTGAAGGTTTCTTCATTGTAGTTAGCTTCTGCCTTGACTGCATCAATGAACTTCTGAGCTTCAACTTCCTCGGGAAGCTTTGCAGCTTCTGCCTCTGAAGTGTCTTCTGCACCTGATTCTGCTTCTGCTGTATCAGTCTTGCTTTCAACCTTGATTGTATACCATCTGAAGCCTACAACGTCGTACTTTGACTTGTCTTCTGCATAAATCTTATCAACATCCTCTGCAGAATAGTTTGCCTTGAGGTCATCCTGCATCTGAGTCTGATAAATAGTAACAATCTGCTGTTCTTCAAGAACCTTTCTGAAAAGCTTTTCATTTACGCCCTTACCGAACTGCATTTCAAGGAAGCTTGAAAGTGAGTAGTTGCCAAGGTATGTTTTGTAAGAATTGAGAGTTTCCTCAATCTGAGTTTCAGCATCGGGAGTAAGCTCAACACCTGCTTCAACAGCAGCGTTGTAATATCTCTTGATTGAAGCCATTGTTTCAATAGCCTGATTCATGAAATATTCATCCCATGTGATTTCGTTACCGTCTTCATCCTTAGTGTTCTGGTCAGCGGGAGAAATGCTTACATCGTAGCCTGTAAGCATCTTGCCGTAGCCTTCGCCGTAGTTTGAATCGTAGGATCTTGCAGTCTGTGTAACATTGTTGAACATCTGCATATAGTAACAGCTGACTTCACTCATTGAATAGCCCTTGCCGTCAATAACAACAGCCTTTGTGAGCTTTTCGGGCACTGCAAAGAAGCTGAGAATGCCTGCAAGCATTGCAACAACAACTGCAACTGCAATAACTGCACCTACAACCTTACCTGTCACACTCTTTGCCTGCTGGTGTGAATTTGACTTTTTCGCATAGCTCTTTGTCTGCTTTGCAATTCTCGCCTTTCGTTCCTGACGATATGCTTCAAGAGCATCTCTTTCATTTTTATCCATGATATTCACCTTCCGAAATTGGTTTATATTGACACTTTATTTTACTATATTCAGCCTGAATATACAAGTGTTTTTAACATTTTTACTGAGCCTGCTGAATGTTTGACTTGATAAATGTAACTGCCTTATCAATCATTTCATCGTCAGACACAACAGCTGACTTATATTCGCCGAGGATTTCTGTTTCCCATGCGCTTCTTTCAGCCTGCATAAGAGCTGTAAGTGCTGACTGATACCATACGGGGTTTTCTGCCTTTTCACGATAGAACACAACGAAGTAACATCCGTCACCCTTGATAAGTGCATAGTCACCGACCTTACGGTCTGCTTCAAATGCCCATTTTTCAACTGCTTCGTCATGAGTACCGTCTGCAATCATGTCTTCATAAGCATCGGCATTGATAAGAGCGTCATCACTTTCAGCATAATCAAGAACAAGATGAGCAAAAGCTTCTGCAGTCTTATCTGTCTCCTCGAATTCCTTGAGAATTGAGTTTGCCTTTGACTTTGACTGAACATCAAGCTCATCAGCTGACTTCATGCTGTCATCTGTGCTGACATCAACCTGAATATAATCAAGTGTTACGGGGATTGACTCATTTCTGTGGGGTGCTTCATTGATATGAAGGACATAAAGCATTCCGCCTGACTCAACCTTTGACACAGCACCTGTACCGTTTACATATTTGCCTTCTGCATCTGTCTCAAAAATCCATTCAGCAGCTTCCTCGCTGAATTTTGAAGAAACAGTTTCCTTGTCATAGCCTGAAAGCTTGCTGACAACAGCATCAGAATCGCCTGTTACAGCCTTGACAGCATCCTCAAAGCCCATGCCGTCGTTTGAAATCTTTGTCATAAGGCTGTTTGCCTTTTTCTCAGATTCATCATCAGTTGCGTCAAAATAATAATATGAAACATCTGACAGGTCATATGTGAGCTTGTTTGCTGCATATGCATCTTCAACCTTCTGTGCGACACCGTCACCCTTGAAACCTTCATCAATCTTATTCATTGCATCCTCGTAGTATTTATATGCAATAGCCTGCTTTTCAAGATATGACCTGAGCATTTCTGCAGTGTAACCCTTGCCGAAGTTTTCAGCAACGTAATCATCAACTTCCATGCTTGCAGCTTCAGCAGCAATCTCATAACTCTGCATGCTTTCATCAAGCTCTGCAATTTCCTCTTCGTCAAGAGAATAGCCGGCCTTGACAGCTTCTGAATAAAGTGAGCTTGTGAATGTAATCTGATTGAGAGTGTCTGCCTTTATCTGTTCTTCTGAAATCTGTGAATAGTAGTATGAATAATAATTGTAGTAATAAGCATCGACATATGCATACCAATACATATATTCACCCACTGTGACATCGACATCGCCGACTGTCACTGCGATTTCATCAAAGTCTATTTTTGAAGAACTGACCTTTGATACGATTGTTGACACAAGGAAAACAGATGTAGCCACAAGAAGTGCAACAAGAATTACAAGAACTGCAATTGCACCCTTGCTCTTCTTTTTCTTTACAGGCTCTGCAACAGCTTCAGGTACGGGCTCTTCCTCATAGGAATCAGCCTCCTCTGCAGGCTCAGAAGCTTCTTCTGCGTCAGCTTCTTCAGCGTCTGTTACTTCTTCCGAAGCTTCATCAGCCTGAGCATCTTCCCCGTCAATGATTTCAGGTTCTGCAGGCTGTTCAGCCTGTCCGGGGATAACCTCATCCGTTTCCGGAGCCTGCTCTTCAGGGTCGTTCATGGGTGTAGGATCAAGAATATTTTCATCCATTTAAAAACACCTTCCGTTTCTGTATAAAATAAACCATAATATGGTTATTATACTATATTTTTCAATATGTTACAAGACTTTTTCATAAAATAATATGATCATTTTCAATATTATATCATCCGATGTTTCACTGAACCTTGAAAAAAACAATCCCTTCCGAAGAAGGGCATGAATTATTTAAGAATTACTTAAGAAGCATCTTTTCTGCAGTAGCAAATATTGAGTTGAGAGTCTTATCCATAAATGAAGGACCTTCATCAACTGATGTGAGACCTGTGCATGCAAGAGCGTCGTTGAGCTCCTTAATCATTGCTTCTGCCTCTGCAGCTGAGTTCTCGTCACAGATTGTGTCTGCAAGAAGTGCAACAGCCTTTTCATATACGGGCTTGACTGTATCAATCTGTTCCTGAGTGTACTTGCCTTCTGCATTTGCAATAACCTCTTCAGCCTGGTCCATAAGACGGCCTGATCTTGTAAGGTTTCTTGTTACACGGCCGTAGTTGAACTGAGGGAATGCAGGGTCTGAGTTGACATCAGTAATCTGACCTGTGATAATCTTAGCAAGAAGCTTAAGGATAACGTCATTTCTGCCGACCTCATGATGCTGATTTCTGAAGAACCATGTTGTGTCGGGGAATGCACATGTAGCGATATCAAGCTCGCCGTCGGGTGAAAGTCTTACACCGTCTTCAAGCTTTTCACCTGCAACAGCATATGTTGCGCCGAGTGAAGCTGAATCGATATCAACGATAGCGTCTGAGTTTGAGGTTGCTGATGAACCTGAGATACCGAAGAAGTTGTATTCGCCTGTTGTGTACTGCATGCCGTATGCTGCAACTGAGAATACATTGATACCGTGGTTTTCATGAGCATATTTAAGGTTGGAAACAAGGTCAAGTCTTGCTTCCTGGAATCTGTCTGTCTTTGCACGGAGAACTGCATATTCGTCACCTGTAAGGTATCTGTCAGCAAGCTCTTCATATCTGTCTGAGGGAACCATTGCCCAGAACTGAGGACAGTTAACGATCATTGTGTCAAGGATACCGTCCATGGCACCTGTGAGGATTGCGTAAAGAACTTCCTTGGGGATGATGTACTTGAGAGCAATCTTGATAAGAGTTGCCATGTAGGGCTGCATACCGTTTGCTTCACAGATAAGAGTGATGTATTCATCCATAAGGAATTCGTCTTCAAGGTTCCAGTGTCTTGCATAGAAGTCTGCAAAAAGGTCTGTACCGTTGAGACAAGCAACGATATTGATGATATTGTTGATATCTGAGAAATCGCCGCCTCTTTCCATAACGAGGTCACAGTAAGCTGAAAGGATTGTACCGCCAAGGCTGATAGCAACAAGGTTAACCTTTGTTGCACCTGTCTGTGCCTTGACAAGATCAATGTAATCAAAGAGACCTGCAGCTGAAAGCATGGGGTCAGAAATGAGCTGGAATGTGTAAAGATATGTATAATCCTCACCGTTTACACCGTAAACGTTATTGATTTCTTCAATAACGGGCTCCATGGGGAGCATTGTGTAGAACCAACCCTTGTTGTCTTCGTTGTACTGAGAAAGAGGGTACGGATAGTAAGCAAGCTCAAGGTCCTTTATACCGTTACCTTCTTTGTCTGAAGCCTGGATTGAGAAAAGCTCACTGACTGCTTCGCAGACAGCACCGCCGAGATTCATAACAGGCTTACGCATAAAGATAGATGAAAGAAGAGGCATAGCAAGCTTGTTGATAAGCTTTGAAACAAGGTCTGTGTCATCGATAAGGATAAGACCGCCTGTGATTTCCTTGCCGTCTTCGTTAACATAAGTTGACTCTGACTGACCGATACCGGGCATAATGATTGTGGGGATTACTTCACCGTTTGATGCTGCGGGGATGAAGTCAGTGGGGTCAGCCTCTGTATCTTCTGCTGATGCACAGACAGCGAACATGCTGAATGTCATAACAACAGCGAGAATCATGCTGATAATTTTCTTTGACATGGATTTTCCCTCCAAGTTATAATGATACGGTAATAATATAACACATAACAATTATTATTTCAAGGAAATTTTTATATATTTTTTATATGTTAATTAAAAAAAACAAGAAATTCACCATATCAGACATATATGTAGATTATATAATAAAGAAAGACAAGGAGTATTTCCCTGTCTTTCTGCAGATTAATCAAGTTTTGCTGCCTTTCTGAGCACAAGTCTTGCATCGGATGCCGTAATCTTACCGCTTGAGTCAAAATCGGCTGCGATAGTCTGAATTTCATCAGGAGTATCAAGACGGGCTGCAATTCTGAGCACAAGACGGGCATCCATAGCTGTCAGCTTGCCGTCACCGTTTACATCACCCATGAGAACTGACGGGTTATCGGGCTTTGTAGTTTCTTCGGGCTTTGTAGTTTCTTCGGGCTTTGTTGTTTCGTCAGGCTTTTCTGTCGTGGTGTCATTTATCTTGTGGTCAACAATTTCACCGCAGACAGTACATTTTTTATATAACTCACCTTCGACAGTAAGTCCGGGGATTACAATAATTTCCCAGTCACCGGGGCAATGTCCGTTTGCGGGGATTTCCTGCTGAGGAACAAGAACTTCATCGCAGAAGGAGCATTTTTCACCGTCTGTAAGTCCGGCAGCCGTACATGTTGCCGCATAGCCGTTTACAACAACAGGTACATGATTGCTGTGAGGAGTAACAATAATTGTCTCCTTTGCAAGACTCAGACCGCTGATTACAACATAGACTTCGGTTTCACCTGCACTGACGCCTTCAATCACGGCGACATATTCGTATATGGTCTTGCCCTGCTCTTCCGAGTCATAAACATTGACTTCTGTTGAAGCAACGACTGCATTCGCTTCATCCTTCATTTTCCAGACAACATCATTCAATGCCTGTGCAGAAGAGAATGACAATACAACGGTAAAGCCTTCTTCAACTACGAATGCAGAACATACAGTACACTTGCCGTTGTCTGCAGAATGGTCGCCTGAGGCTGCAGTATAATCAGCCTTGTAGCTGTCTCCGCATACAGAGCATGTGTAGGTCGTATAACCCTCATTTGAACAATCGGGTGCCGTCACCTGAGAAACATAGTCATGCTCAGCAAGAGGTAATTCTGTCTGAGCTGTGAGCACCTTGTCACATACCGAGCATTTCACACCGTCTGTAAGACCTGTTTCAACACATGTTGCAGGCTTTCCGTAAACAGCTTCGGGAATATGATCAACCTTTTCGCCCGATGTGAATTCAGCTGAACCTCTTTTTCCGCAGAAGCTGCATGATTCATTGTAAACAGCAGGTGACTGACATGTTGCTTCCGAGACAAGATACTCGTTGGCTGCATTTTCGGTATATTCATGAGGTGCAAAGGGAAGCTTTTCACCTGTGCCTTCAATCACTTCTTCACAGACATTACATACTACATATCTGTCATGTCCGTGGGTGATACATGTGGATTCCACCGCATTATATGTAGTGACGGAATCATGATGACAGCCTACAGTCACATGGCAATTTGCGGAATATGAATTTCCGTTATACACAAAGCTTGCTGTGATATATGCTTCACCCTCGCTGACGCCTGTTACGACACCGTCACTGCTGACCGAAACAACACCGCCTATGCTTGAAAATGCAACAGACTGTCCGGCAGGCTCTGTTGTGACTGTCAATGTACCTGTTCCGCCGATTTTAAGGCTCATGTTATTGACATCAAGTGTGATTGAGGGTGTTTTTACATTAACATTGAATGCTGTATTGAAGCCCTCGTATGATACAGTTACTGTTTTCTGTCCGGCTGCCGAAGAATCAAAGCCTGAAACAGTGTAGCCGTCAGCTATGGTATCTGTTGAATTGTCACTGTATGTAAGCTTCAGTGAAAGACCTGCAGTATCAAGGCTGTCACCGATATAATACTCCGTCCTGACAGGTGTATATTCAACCTCAATTCCGACAAGGGTTGCTGCAGGAGGAGGCGGTGTAACGGGAGCCTCATAAAGCTTTCTCTGCTGATAATCTGTTTTTGTTGAAAGAGTGAATGCAGGTGTATTATAAATATCGCATATGAGATATCCGTCGGCAAGAGTGAAGCCGTAAACACTGAACACTCCGCCCGAAGGCATTACAGGCTGCCATACGGGTGTCTGTGTGTTTGCGGAAATATCATATTTATATACACCGTCGGGCTTGCTGAAAAGCAGGTCGGTGCCGTCGGATGAAAGGCGTGTGAAGTTATCGGTCCAGTATCTTCCGCCGTCAGCATACCATATTGCTTCAACATCGAACACTACAGAATTATTACTGTACCGTTTCACATTTTCAGCCTTGTTATCAACATAATATATTTCGTTGCCGATAAGCTGGAATTCGGCTGTTGAATCTCTCCAGAATGCATTGTCGTATCTTGTGTCATCGGGGTCGCTGTCATAGTCATATGCATTGTGTCCCGAATTGTAAATACCGTCTGTGGAAAGCAGGAAATTGTTGTGATTGACTCTGCCTGTTATATCGTTTGTGACATCATCCCATGTGACATCGACATGATATTCTTCTCCGCCGATTTCAACAATGTTCCATGCATGGTTGAGTGTGTCAGACTCACACAATTCACAGTCGATGCCGATAAGCTCAAGAATAAATTCATAAGCTTCAGCATAGCCCTGACAAACGGCAATCTTCTTTACAAGAGCGCCGTACATGGTAAAGCTTTCGGGAGGAATTGTGCCGAGCTCAAGATTGAGCGTGTCATATTCACACAGCACGGCAAGTCTGTCGTGTACAAGCAGTGCCTTCTGCACATCGTTCAGAGCACTGTTATTCTTAATTCCCGCAAGAATCTTATCGACACTTTCCATGCAATCATTATACATAACCGTATACTGTGAAGGAGTGCAGGTATAAGTAAAATACAGAACTCTGATTTTACCTGAACCCACCGAATAGCTGAGAGTATTCACATGAAATGCTTCGGGGATGTTATCGTAAACAAGAGCTGAAAGTGCATATGCATCCGACTGAGGCACATTAAAAGCTGAAATGTCGATTTCCGAGGGTGAGTTTACAAGCTTCTGACGGATATAGTTTTCAAGTGCATCATCATTCACCGATGCACTGAAATCAGCTCCCGAGCCGAGATGCTCCTCATCTTCAATGGTATAAATCACTTCATCAGAAGCCCCTGCAGGTATACAGAAAACCGACAGAAGCATACAGATGGCAAGAGTAAAGGCTGAAAAAGATTTCAGGTTGAGTTTTACGGGTTTCATCATTTTACATCCTTTTGTTGTTATTTTGATTCAAAATATCCTTTTGCATATTCTGCAATAATTGAAGAAATCGCCTTGATGTCTGCACCCGATGTATTCACACACAGGTGGTATCCTTCCTTGTCGCCCCACTTCTTTTCCGAAAGGAAGCGCTGATGCTTTGCTCTGTTGGAATCAATCTGCTTTATTTTCCGTCTGAGTTCAGAATCCTTGAGATTCTCATTTTCGGGTGCTCTTTCACGACAGCGTCTGAGCTTTGATTCAATATCAGCGTGTACAAAAATATTCAGAGGGTTCATATCCTCAAGAATAATGTTTGCACTTCTGCCGACAATGACGCAATTACCCTTTGATGCAATCTCTCTGAGCATTCTGCACTGAGTCGATAACAGCTGGATTGCCTGCTGACCGCCCACATCAGAATAGGAAAATGTTCTTCCGTAGGTAATGGGCATGCAGAATGAGAAGCCGTTTTCAAGCATGCTTTCGACATAATTTTCATTGAAATCGTGTTTTTCGGCAATTGCTGTGATAATTTCACGGTCATAGTATGCATAACCTAAAATATCGGCAATTCTTTTGCCTACTTCCCTGCCGCCACTGCCGAATTCACGGCTTATCGTGATGATATTCATAAAAGCACCTCCGATTATTCAATAATTTTTAATAAACTGTTTACATTATCATTATAATACGACCGTCTGATTATGTCAACAACAAAAAAACCGCCGATATTAGCCGAGTGTTCGTAAGGACACTCGGCAGTTTTATTCGCCACATGGCGAGTTTTATTGTGCTATGCACAGTGTTATTATCCTTCGGACAGTTTTATGCGAATAAAATAACACTGAAGCCGTAAGGCTTCAATATCACTTTTGATTAATCAAAAATATCACTGCAAATTTTAAATTTGCAATATCACTTATGCATACCGAAAAAAACTTTATGACACTTTCAAGCTGAAAGTGTCAATTAAAAAAGAAAAACGGGAGAACTTCTTTACAAAGTGTCTCCCAATAGTTTTTTCTGTCCTTAGCAACCCTGCTATATCGACGGTTAATGTATTACTTTTTATCGTTTTCAAGCTTCTCAACATGCCTTTTCATTGTTATATTGATGTATTGAGAAAGAGAACGGTCTTCTTCCTCCGCTAACTCTATAAGCTTTTGTCTTAAATCTGAATCTATTGTAATACTTATTCTGTCTTTTAATGGTTTCATAATCCATCACAGTTCTTTCTCATAAAAATCATTTTGCCGTATTTTTGTTATCAGTTCTATTTAGTATATAATCAACAGATACATTATGAAAATCTGCAAGTTTTAATAGTATATCAGTAGGTATATCCAAATCACCACGCTCATAATTACTATATACACGCTGACTACAGGAAAGTATTTCACCCATCTGCTTCTGAGTAAGGTCTTTATCTTCCCGTAAGTCACGTATCCGCTGATATTGCATACATTCACCATCCATTTGTAATTATGTATACAATTATAATTTAGCGTAATTTACGCTATTGACTTTTAGCGGATATTCCGCTATATCATTAATTAACAAAATGATTATTTAAAATTAGTTTACTTTTGTATTTCTAATATTTAACTTATGTCAGGAATGATTGAAATGAATAATACACTTACAAATAACATAAGGTTTTTATTGTATTGCCTGATTATCATTATTAACAATGCTTCTCTTTCTCTATTAAGTTTGTCAAAATATCCCGATTATGTAATAAACAATATTGTTATTTCTTCCTTCAGACTTGCGCAGATAACCTCTGCCGTATCCATTTTCATTTTTGTACTTATCGTTATAAAATTAATAAAATGCCGTTTCAATTTTACACGGTTTGAAAAATATGTTTATCGAATTTTCATTGTATTGAATTTATTAATATATATTCATTATATTTATGCATTTTGTCATTAAAAAAATCCCGTTTGCAAATGCAAACGGGATAATTATTGCTCAGATCACTTAAATTACTTAAGTTCAACCTTTGCGCCAGCTTCTTCGAGCTTAGCCTTGAGTTCTTCAGCTTCTTCCTTAGAAACAGCTTCCTTGAGTGTCTTGGGAGCGCCTTCAACAGCAGCCTTTGCTTCGCCAAGGCCAAGACCTGTGATTTCACGAACAACCTTGATAACCTTGATCTTTGCAGCAGCGTCGAAACCTGCAAGAACAACGTCAAATTCTGTCTTTTCTTCAGCAGCTTCTGCAGGGCCTGCAGCAACAGCTACAGCTACGGGAGCAGCAGCGCTAACGCCGAATCTTTCTTCTACTTCTTTAACAAGCTCTGAGAGTTCAAGAACTGAAAGCTCAGCAACTTCATCAACAATCTTAGTGATTTTCTCTGATGCCATTTTAATTTACCTCCGAATAAATTTCGATTAATTTCTTTTTTAATTTACAGCAAAATTATTCTGCTGCGGGTGCTTCTTCAGCTGCGGGTGCAGCTTCTTCAGCGGGAGCTTCTTCTGCTGCGGGAGCCTCTCCGTCCTTTTCAACAATAGCATTGATTGCTCTTGCGAAAGAAGCCATGGGAGCCTGGAATGCAGCTGCGACAGTTGCGAGAAGTACTTCTTTTGAGGGAAGCTTTGCAAGGCTGTCAATTTTTTCAAGAGAGATAACCTCACCATCGAGGAAACCGCCCTTAACTGAGAAATTCTCATGCTTTTCAGCGAATTCTGAGAGAATCTTTGCAGAAGCGACTGCATCATCCTTACTTACTGCGAGAGCTGTTGTGCCTTCGAGAACTGATGTAAGTCCTTCGAGAGCTGTGCCCTTGACAGCGAGAGTAAGAAGAGTGTTCTTTACAACAGCGTAGTCAACGCCTGCTTTTCTGAGGTTTGCACGAAGAACAGTATCATCTGCAACAGTAATACCCTTGTAATCAACAAGAACACCTGCAACAGCGCTGTTAAGCTTCTCAGAAATTTCAGCAACCTGCTGCTTCTTCTGCTCTAAAACTTTAGCACTTGGCATGCTTGGTTTCACCTGCCCATAAATATTTTAGTGCTGTTCAATATGGAAAAAAATGCCTTCCTGCACAAAGACAGAAAGGCATACAATTCTATAAATCGTATTCCATTCCTCGGCAGGCGTCAATGCTTAAACGGAAAAACCGTACCTGCTGTCTTTAGAACAGCTTGTATATATTAACATAAAATTTCTTTTATGTCAATACCTGAATAAATTATTCTTCTGTACCTGCTGTAGCTACAACCTTGTTGGGGTTAACACGGACGCCGGGGCCCATTGTTGAAGCAACTACGCAAGAACGGATGTACTGACCCTTTGCAGCAGCGGGCTTAGCCTTAACGATAGCTTCAAGAAGAGTAGCGAAGTTTTCGCCGAGCTTCTCAGCACCGAAAGATGCCTTACCGATGGGACAGTGGATGATGTTTGTCTTGTCAAGACGGTACTCAATCTTACCTGCCTTAGCTTCTTCAACAGCCTTAGCTACGTCAGGAGTAACTGTACCTGCCTTGGGGCTGGGCATAAGACCACGGGGACCGAGGACCTTACCGAGACGGCCTACAAGACCCATCATGTTGGGAGCTGCGATACAAACGTCGAAATCCATGAAGCCTTCACCCTGGATTTTTGCAACGAGGTCTTCAGCACCTACAACTTCAGCACCTGCTGCAACAGCAGCATCTGCTTCTGCACCCTTTGCGAAAACAGCAACTCTTACCTTCTTACCTGTACCGTTGGGAAGAACAACAGCACCACGGACCTGCTGGTCTGCGTGACGTGAGTCAACACCGAGACGAACGTGAACTTCAACAGTTTCATCGAACTTTGCCTTTGCGGTCTGGCAAGCGAGAGCAAGTGCTTCGCTGGGATCGTATAATTTTGTGAGGTCAACTGCTTTTACGCTGTCAACATATTTCTTACCATGTTTCATTATTTACTTACCTCCGGCTTAGTCAGCAACGACAACGCCCATGCTGCGAGCTGTACCTGCAACCATTGACATAGCTGCTTCTACGCTTGCTGCGTTAAGGTCGGGCATCTTCTGCTCTGCAATTTTTCTTACCTGCTCACTTGTGATTGTGGCAACCTTTGTCTTGTTGGGGACACCTGAACCACTCTCGATACCGCAAGCTTTCTTGATAAGAACTGCTGCAGGAGGAGTCTTTGTAATGAATGAGAATGAACGGTCTGCGTAAACAGTAATAACAACGGGGATGATAAGACCCATGTCATTCTTTGTACGCTCATTGAATTCCTTTGTGAATGCCATGATGTTGACACCGTGCTGACCGAGAGCAGGGCCAACGGGGGGAGCCGGTGTTGCTTTGCCGGCGGGGATCTGAAGCTTGATAAAGCCTGTAACTTTCTGTGCCATAACTGCACCTCCAAAAAAAATGTGGTAGTGGCGGAGTGAGTTTCTCTCTCCTCCCACAGGACAATCCGGGGGATTACCCTATAACAAGCGGGCATAGCCGCACATTACCATAATAAAATAATGTTTATCAGTCGAGAGCAGGCTCAACCTGATCAAGACCGAGTTCGATGGGAGTTTCACGACCCATCATTGAAATGATTACACGTACGACATCGTTGTCAACGTCAATCATGTCAACCGTACCCTGGAAGCTGTCAAAGGGACCGCCGATAACCGAAACAAGGTCGCCAACCTGATAGCTGACTTCAATAGTGCGTTTTTCAACACCCATTGAAATAACCTCTTTTTCTGTAAGCGGACGGGGCTTGCTTTCGGGACCTACAAATCCTGTGACACCTCTTGTATTTCTTACGACATACCATGCTTCGTCAGTCATTTTCATCTCGCCTGACTTGGTGTCATAGAAAACGCCCATTTTAACAAGGACATATCCGGGGAAAAGCTTTCTTTCAACTTCTCTCGTCTTTCCGTCTTCCCTGATTTCCGTAACGAGCTCAGTGGGAATCCTGACTTCGAGAATCTGGTCATGCATCTTACGGTTTTCTACTACTTTTACTATATTGTCGGCAACTTTGTTTTCGTAGCCGGAATAAGTATGGACGACATACCATTTTGCATCTTCCATTAAATAATACCTCCGTAATCAGCAGATTAAAAATTAAGCAGTTTCTTCCTCTGCTTCATGGTCATGACCTTCGTGTTCATCAACAAATTCTTCGCTTACAGTTTCGTTGTCATTGTCCATTGCACTCTGAATGCCTCTGATGCCCTGTGTGAAGGCAAAGTCAGCAAGCCAGATGCCCGCACCAACGATAATTGTAACAACAAGAACAATGAGTGTGTTCTTAAAAACTGTCTTTCTGTCGGGCCAGATAACCTTTTTGCATGTACCCCTGAAATCCTTGAAGAATTTCTTGATAGCCTTGAACATGCGTGTGAACACATTGCCCTCTTTTTTGGGCTTGCTCTGCTTGATACGCTCTTTCTTAGCCTTGAGCGCTTCTTTTTCGGCCTGTTTCTGAGCTTTTAAAGCTTCTTTGTCGACCTGTTTGTTTTCATCAGCCACTTGAAGAATCTCCTTTCATAGTCGGAATAAAGAAAACGAATCCGTCCGATTACTTGGTTTCTCTGTGAAGAGTATGCTTCTTGCAGAATCTGCAGTACTTGTTCATCTCTAATCTGTCGGGTGTGTTCTTCTTATTCTTCATTGTGTTGTAATTGCGCTGCTTGCATTCTGTACAAGCAAGAGTAACCTTAACTCTCATAACGGCACCTCCATAATTAATGTAGCCTCCCTCTTTATATTTGGGACCCTTGTGTCACTTCGGAAAAATGCACACAAAAAAAATAGCCCTCAAAGAGGTATAATCAATATATCACAATAAATGCAATATGTCAAGACTTTTTTTTATTTTGGTCAAACTGTTAAATACGGCGGAAAATTCAACTTTTCACAATGCAAAATGCACAATAAAACAATGCTTTTCCGCCATATATCACACTTATCTGAACGCTGTTGAGTTGTTCAGGAGCATTGTACTGTAGATAAACAGCACATCGCAGTCACTGAAATCAACAAAAGCACCGAGCATCTGAGGATTAATATAACGTATATCCACAAGGGTGATTTTACTGTAGCCCTCAAGAAGAAGGGGTGAAAGACTTCCTGCGAAGGAATCCCTGAACATAATAAGCTCACGGTCTGTTTCCGCAAGAGGATTTTCGGCAACAACCAGTGCATCAGAGCCCGACATAAACATTTCATAGGGGTCTTTGCCGTAAGCTTCTTCCATATCATATACGCTCTTTTTCACAGGCTTGCCCGTATCATAACTTGTGACAACACAATTTTCAATCACTTCGCTTGTCAGATACTTCATCGTGTCTGCATTAAAAGGCAACGCCGACTGACCGTAATAAACTCCGTAAAAGGGATTATCAAGTGTGTTTTCGGTATAGTCAGCCTTTACATCGGCACCCATACACTCACCGATATATCCGGCAACATCGGTTATACATTCCTGTTTCCAGTGGGTGTCCGTGGTGTAATAATCATCAGCCGAAAGCTTGTCAATTATATCAATGTATGTCATATATGACATTTTCTCTTTCATATATGATACAAGCTCATCGTAATTGAGGGAGAGATATCCGTTTTCTTCAGCAAGAAAATAATTCTTATCGGGGACTATTGAGAAGTAAACTTCGGATTCAGTCCCCTCAATATACTTTTCATATATATATAAGAACTTTTCCGAGGCATTGTCGAGCATGTAGGTGCTCAACGGATATTCGAGCTTTGAAAGATGACCGTCGGCAGTATAAATATCGTTGTTATCTTTTTTCGCAAAGATATATTTTTCACTCAGAGCCTTGACAGAACGGAACAAATCACGCATGGGGAATCTGTCAACGGTGTAATCCTCAAAATCAGCCATAAAGTCAGCAGAGAGTATGCTCTCCCATGTGATTTCGGGAAATGATGCAAGAACACGCCTTTCCGAGTCGGAATATTCGGGGCCGGGCTTTACAATGCACCAGACGGAGAGTGTCAGAAGCATGACTGCAGACAGAACAGTCAGAACAATACTTTTAATTTTATCATTCATGGTGCACCCTCCTTAAAACCTGAAATAAAGGAACGGATTGAATGAACCGTCAACGAGGTATGCAGTAATCATCACAAACAGAAGAATGCACACAACAGGTTCAATGATATTTATAATTTTATTGCCCGTTTCCTTTTCTCTTATTTTTTCAATGAGCTTCTTCGGCAGGGGTGTCGAACCGATAACAGCAATCACAATAACAAGCAGATAGCTCCTCAGGTAATAGACAACCTCACCCGATACGGCAGGAATACCTGCAAAGCCGAACATTCCCGACAAGTCGGAAATAACACCCGACATACCGCTTGCATTGAAAATCACAAAGCTGATTATCACAAGGAACATCACGTAAACATGTGAAATAACCTTTGATTTTTTCAGTTTTTCAAGCAGGAATGACTTTTCAATCAGCAGAAGAACTGCAAAATACAGTCCCCATAACGGAAAATTCCATTCGGCACCGTGCCAGAAGCCTGTCAGAAGCCATACCACAAAAATATTGAAAAACTGTCTCGGCTTTGAAACTCTGTTACCGCCGAGAGGGATGTAAACATAATCCCTGAACCATGAGCCGAGAGATATGTGCCATCTTCTCCAGAATTCGGTGACACTCTTTGAAATGTACGGATAATTGAAATTTTCCATAAAGTCAAAGCCCATGATTTTTCCCAGACCTATAGCCATATCGCTGTAGCCTGAAAAGTCAAAATAAATATGCAGGGTGAATGCAACGGCATAAAGCCAGAAAAACGCAACCGATTTATCTTCCGATGCACGGAAAATGTCACAGAGCTCACCCAAAGCGTTTGCAATGAGAATCTTTTTTGAAAGACCAAGAATGAATCTTCTTATGCCGTCAGATGCTTTTGCAAAGGTGTGGGTTCTGTTTCCAAGCTGCAGAGCGACATCCGAATAACGGACAATGGGACCTGCAATAAGCTGAGGAAAAAGAGAAATATATGCAGCAAGTGTTACGGGATTTTTCTGTGCAGGAGTATCACCTCGGTAAACATCAATCGTATAACTGAGAAGCTGGAATGTGTAAAATGAAATACCGATAGGCAGAGCAATCCTTAAAAGAGGTACGGACAGTCCCGTCACTGCGTTGAAATTGCTTATAAAGAAGTCTGCATATTTGAAATATCCCAAGGCACCGATACTGAAGATAACTGAAAATATCAGAAAAACTTTTGATACCGTTTTTCCTCTGAATTTTTCAATCAGCAGACCGAGAACATAGCCGATTGCGATTGAAACAACCATAAGAATGACATACTTCGGCTCACCCCAGGCGTAAAAGAAAAGGCTGGAGAGAAGAATAACCGTATTCTTAAGCTTTTTCGGTGCAATGAAATACAGTATCAGCACCGCAGGGAGAAAATAGTATAAAAACGGAATGCTTGAAAAAAGCAAAGAAACACCTCCGTGAATCAGAATTTGTCGAACTGAAGTTCGACAAAAGTGAACAATGAAAAGTGAAGAGTGAACAATGTCGGTGGTTTGCTACGCAAACATTATATTGGGGTTTAAGGGGCTTGCCCCTTCCACCACTGTTCACTATTCATTATTCACTATTCACTACAGTAATTTATCGCTCAGCGATAAATTACTGTTTATTCAACAACAAAACAGAGAGTTCTCTGACTCTCTGTTTTTTTATGCTCAGTTGTACTTGGGAAGATAATCGCCGTGGGCTTCGATAAGGTCATCAACCATCTTTTTAATTGTGTCAATATCAAGCTCGCTGCCTGTATGAGGATCAAGCATAGCTGCCTGATAGATATGCTCCTTCTTTCTTGTTGCTGCTGCCTCAATTGTAAGAAGCTGAACATTGATGTTTGTCATGTTCATTGCAGCACACTGAACGGGAAGTGCACCCACGTGGCAGGGGTGAACACCGTAGCCGTCAACAAGGCAGGGAACCTCAACGCATGCATTTTCGGGAAGATTTGTAATAAGGTGGCCTGTGTTGAGAACATTACCGCCGATTTTATAAGGATCACCCGTAACGATTGATTCCATAATTCTTGATGCATATTCATTTGAACGGTTGTGTTCCTTTACGCCGTTCTGAAGCATTTCTTCATATTCCTTTTTCCAGCCCTCAATCTGGTTTACGCAACGGCGGGGATATTCATCAAGAGGAATATTGTATTTTTCAATAAGCTCGGGATACTTGCTCTTGATGTAGAACATGTTGTACTCAGCATTGTGTTCGCTTGACTCTGTGCAATAGTAGCCGAAATGCTTTATGTATTCAAGACGGACCTTATTGTGATAATCGGGGTCTGCAATCTTTGCATCAATCCTTGCCTTGATTTCGGGATAAAGGTCGTTGCCGTCCTTGTCCTGAATTTCAAGGAGCCATCCCATATGGTTGATACCTGCGATAAGCTCTTTTCTGCCCTCAAGCTTGTCTTCCATACCGAGCTCCTTGAGAAGGCCGCTTGAACAACATTGAACGCTGTGGCACAGACCGACAGTTTTGATGGGAGTATATCTCTGCATATAGCCTGAAAGCATAGCCATGGGGTTTGTGTAGTTGAGGAAGAGTGCATCAGGACAGACCTCTGCCATGTCCATTGCAAAATCGTGCATAACGGGGATTGTTCTGAGTGCTCTCATGATACCGCCTATGCCGAGAGTGTCGCCGATTGTCTGACGGAGACCGTATTTCTTGGGCACTTCAAAGTCGATTATCGTGCAGGGGTCATAAAGACCGACCTGAATAGCATTCACGACGAAATTTGCACCTCTGAGGGCATCCTTTCTCTGCTCAACACCGAGATAACACTCGATTTTACCGTAACCGCCCTTTGTCACACGCATTGCTTCAAGGATGACACGGCTTTCCTCAAGACGCTTTGCATCTATATCGTAAAGTGCGAAGGTGCTGTCACGGAGAGCCTCTGCACACATGCAGTCACCTATAACGCTTCTTGCAAAAACGGTGCTTCCCGCACCCATAAATGTTATTTTCATTACAAAAAACCTCCCTGTGTTTTTCTTCATTTTACCCCAATATTTTATATAAAGTCAATTAGACATTGTATATAAAAATGTACTCCTTTTTTTGGAGGATATGAAAAAATATTTTTATAAGAAAAGAATGTTAGAAATACGAAAAATCACATTGACGGCAACGTTGTTACTATTGACAGTCTGACATTCAGGTGTTATTATTATTTTATAACTAAAATTCAGATATATTTATATAAGGAGCAAAATAATGAAAACGCTTTTCAGACGGGCATTCAGAATTATTACGGCTGTCATGGTTATTATGACGGTTGTACTTTTTTTCGGTTATTCTGTTATTGAGACGCAGGCACAGGAGTACAGGGAAACAATCACTGATACACCGAAATATGCCTCATCATATACACTCAGTTACAATGCAAACGGCGGCTCAGGTGCACCTTCATCACAATCGGGCTCAACATCCTGTACTGTAAGCTCAACCGTACCTTCAAGAATGGGTTATACATTTCTGGGTTGGACAACAAGCAGTTCATCTTCCACAGTGTATTATGTGCCCGGTGATTCCATATCTCTGTCCTACAACAGAACGCTCTATGCTGTATGGCAGTCAGCTACAACAATGTCTTTGAATTCAAGCTATACCGCATATGTTAACTTTGCGAATCAGGAGCGTTTCTATTCATTCACACCATCTTCATCAGGTACTTATATTTTTGAATCAACGGGCAGTTTTGATTCAAAAGTATATGTATACAATTCCTCGGGATCTCAGCTCGGTTATAATGATGACGGAGGTAACAACACAAACTTCAGATTATCCTTATCCCTGACATCCGGCACAAAATATTATGTCAAGGTCAGAGCATATTCATCGTCTACAGGAAGCACATCATTTTCCGTTAAGCCCACGTCATACACACTGACATACAATAACAACGGAGGTTCGGGTTCCCCTTCTTCCCAGACGGGTGCATCAGGTTACACAATCTCCTCAACCATACCGACAAGAATGGGTTATACATTCCTCGGCTGGTCAAAGAGCAGCGGCGCTTCATCTGCATCATATATCCCGGGCAACAGCATAAGTCTGTCTTCTGATACAACCTTGTATGCAGTCTGGAAATCAGCCACAACAATGTCATCCAATACATCATACACACCGTCAATAAGTTTTGTGGGTCAGGAAATATTCTATTCATTCACTCCGTCTGCATCAACAACATATACATTTGAATCATCTGCGTCATTTGACACAATGATTTATGTTTACAGTTCATCAGGAAGTCAGATTTCTTCTAATGATGACGGAGGAAGCAACCGTAATTTCAAACTGTCAGTATCCCTGACATCGGGAACAAAGTATTATGTCAAGGTCAAGGCTTATTCTTCAGGCACAGGCAGTCTTCCTTTTACTGTCAGCGGAAATGTATCATATACACTCACATACAATGCCAACGGCGGTTCAGGTGCCCCTACTTCACAGACAGGCTCATCAAGCTATACAGTCAGCTCAACCACACCCGTGAAATTCGGTTATACCTTCCTCGGCTGGTCGAAGAGCAGCACAGCAACATCTGCATCATATACATCAGGAAATACTATCACACTGACAAGCAACACAACACTGTACGCTGTGTGGAGATCGAATGTGACCGCACTTTCCGTGAACTCATCGGTAAGTGCATCCGTGACATCATCGAACAAAGTTGTTTACTACGAGTTTACTCCGTCATCAACAGGTTATTATGTGATTTATTCTGCAGCCTCGTCTGATACAAAGGTTGCGCTGTACAACTCATCAGGCACCCTGCTCTCTTCAGATGATGACAGCGGCGGCAATTACAATTTCTATCTGAGATACAGCCTGACATCAGGCAACAGATATGTCTATGCCGTACAGTATTACAACAGCTCTGCTACGGGAACAATACCTTTTGTTTTCGGCAGGTCATATACAGTTTCATACAACGCTAACGGAGGCTCAGGTGCTCCCTCTTCCCAGATAAGGGATTACGGGAAAACAATCACACTGTCTTCAGCGGTGCCGACGAAAAACGGAAGCACATTCAGAGGCTGGGCAAAAAGCAGTTCATCGACAACAATTGCATATCAGCCGTCAGCATCATTCTCTGAAAATGCGGATGTGACACTTTATGCAGTATGGTCGCAGGGATACACCCTCACATACAATGCCAACGGCGGTTCGGGTGCCCCTTCTTCACAGTCAGGGTATTCAAGCTATACCATAAGCTCAACAGTGCCGGTAAAGTTCGGTTATACCTTCCTCGGCTGGTCGAAGAGCAGCACAGCAACATCTGCAACATATTCATCGGGTGACACAATCACGCTGACGGCGGATACTACCTTGTATGCAGTCTGGGAAGCAAATACATATACGATAAGATACAATGTCAACGGCGGAATCGGTACTATGGCAGATTCATACCATACATATGATGTGTCAGGAGCGCTGACATCGTGCACATTCACAAAAACAGGCTATACCTTCCTCGGATGGAGTATAAGCAGCAGTCAGACAGATGTCACATACAGTGACGGGGAATCTGTAAGAAATCTTACGGCAACAGACAATGCAACGGTTACGCTGTATGCAGTCTGGGATGCAAATACATACACTGTAAGATACAATGCCAACGGCGGAAGCGGCAGTATGGCTGATTCAGACTTTACATGTTATGAACCGGGAGCACTGAGCCTTAACACATTTACCCGGGCTGACTGCACATTCCTTGGTTGGGCAGAGCGCAGCGATGCAACGGTTGTTGTATACAGTGACGGCACTGTCGTGGAAAATCTGACAACAGAAAACAACGGCGTTTTTGAGCTTTATGCTGTATGGCATATGCATTCGTACATAACAACAATCACAGAGGAGCCGACATGCACACAGACCGGTACTAAAACAATCACATGTGAAGGCTGCGATTATTCCTCCTCAGGGTCAATCCCTGCAACGGGACATGACTGGACAGGGCCAACATGCACAACAAAGGATACATGTGCAACCTGCGGAGAAACGCAGGGTGAAATTCCCGGTCACAGATACACCTCAGAGGTGACAACGGAACCGACCTGCACGGATCCGGGAACAAGGACATTTACGTGTTCGGTATGTTCGGATTTATACAGAGAAACAATTTCCCCGACAGGTCACAGCTGGATTAATGCAACATGTACAACAAAACAGACATGTTCATCCTGCGGAATAACTACAGGCGATGCCCTCGGACACAGCTACAATTCAAAGGTGACAAGAGAACCGACCTGTTCTCAGACAGGTATGAAGGCTTTTGTATGCTCAAAATGTCTTGATACATATACAGAAGTTATTCCTGCGACAGGGCATGATTGGGCAGATGCTTCATGCACTCTTCCCATGACATGTACAGTCTGCGATGCAACACAGGGAAACGCCCTCGGACACGCTTATGTCAGTGAAAAAATAATTGAGGAAACATGTACGACAGACGGAACAACGGAATATACATGTTCACGCTGTACGGATTCCTATACGGAAGCAATACCTGCAACAGGCCATTCATGGACGGATGCTACATGTACATTACCTCAGACATGCGTATCCTGTGATGAAACATCGGGTGAAGCTCTCGGCCATTCATACGAAAGTGAGATAACTGTTGAGGCTGCATGCCTGACAGACGGTACTGAATCATATGAGTGTTCAAGGTGTCACGATTCCTATACTGAAGCAATACCTGCAACAGGCCACACCTGGACAGATGCCACATGTACCCTGCCGCAGACATGTTCAGTCTGCAGTGCAACCACGGGTGAAGCCCTCGGACACAATTATATCGGAGAAGTGACTATTGCCGTAACATGTCTGACAGACGGTACTGAAACATTTGAGTGCTCAGACTGTCATGATTCCTATACGGAAACAATCCCTGCAACAGGTCACAACTGGCTTTCTGCTACATGCGAACTTCCCAGAAGATGTTCAGACTGTGAGCTGACAGAGGGAAATGCATGGGGACATGTTTTTGATTCGGAAATAATCACACGTGCCACATGTACTCAGGCAGGTGAAACAAGATACACATGCCAGTATTGCAATACAACACATTCGGAAACAGTTGCACCTTCGGGGCATAAGGAACAGATTGTCAACGGTATTCCTGCGACCTGTACTGAAGACGGAGTCACAACCTCATCTGTCTGTTCCGAATGCGGAACTGTGCTGAAAGAAGCAACTTCCGTTCCTGCAAGAGGTCATGAATACAGTTCTTCCGTCACTGCTCCTGCATGCACACAGCAGGGTTATACAACATACTCATGTTCCTGCGGATACTCATATCAGGATCAATTCACTGATGCAACAGGTCATGATTACAGTGCAGTGGTTATTGCACCTTCTTGCACGGAAACAGGCCATACTGTATATACATGCTCTGTCTGCGGTGACAGCTATACTTCAGACGAAACACCGGCGAACGGTCACGTTCATGGTAAATGGGTGGTTGTAACTCCTGCAGCTGTCGGAGTTCAGGGGCTCGAACAGCAGCATTGTACCGTATGCGGAGAAAAAGTCGATGAAAGAACAGTTCCTGCACTTCCTGAGGAGCCTGTTGAACCTGAATATGTTCTCGGTGATGCAAACGGTGACGGCAAGGTCACAGCTGCAGATGCCAGAATCGTTCTTCGTACAAGTGCAAAGATTGAGAAACTTGAAGGCATCGCAATTCTTGCTGCCGATGTAAACAAGGATGATAAAATCAACGCTTCGGATGCAAGAAAGATTCTTCGTGTCAGTGCAAAAATTGAAACTTTCTGAAAATAAAGTAACGGAGAAACTCTGAGGAGCTTCTCCGTATTTTTTATTTTTGATAACATTCCTTTATCTTTTCAAGAATATCCTTATCTGCAGGGCAGAAGGTGTAATCGGGGATTTCTTCGGGGGTAATCCATTTTAAATCGCAGTGTTCAAGGAGCTTCGGTGTGCCTTCTGCAACGGTTGCATGAAAAAGAGTCAGATGTACAAGTATGTCGGGATACTGATGCACCACATCGAAAAATTCCTCACCCACATCCACCGTGATATCAAGCTCTTCTCGGCATTCACGGATAAGTGCTTCCTGCTTTGTTTCACCGGGTTCGAGCTTTCCGCCGACAAATTCCCACAGCAGTGCATTTGATTTGTGTGCAGGTCTTCTGCATATCATAAACTTATCTTTGTCCCATATAAGGGCAGCTGCAACTTCCGTCATAAAATCACCTTCATATATATTTTCTTAAAAATCGCAATGCTTCATCTGATGCAAAAGCTTCATCTTCATATTTATGTTTTTTCAGTATTCTGTCAGTTTCTGTTTTTTCGGTTTTATCAAGTGCCTTTAATGCATTGTTAATTGCATCTTTTATTTTATCATTATTCTTTTCATACTCTGCAATAATGATTTCCGCAATTGAAACATAAAATAAATTCTGCCTCATGGATAAACTGAATGAATTTGCTTTCATTGCCGTGGAGTAAAGGACATAAAGACAGCTTGAAAAATGAAAATCAATATTGTGAAGATAAACACGCAAAATATTCAATGAAATATCCGCTTCATAGTTGCTTTTTAAGTTTTCGGGAACGGCATCCAATGCTTCGCAGAATGATTTTTCTGCATTTATATAGTCTCGGATTTCTTCATATATCAGTCCAAGGTTCAGGTTTGCTCTCATAAGGTCAAGCCATGAGCAATCATAGTTTGTAATTGCATTGTTGATTATTTCAATCGCCTTTTCGGGGGATTTTTTACGCATTTTATAAGCTGAAGTGTAACAATCCTGAATATTCATGGTATAACCTCCTTTTATTTATTTTATCATAATAAAAGATAAAAGTAAATATTGAAGTCGGTGTCTGATAGTGGTATATTAATTATGGTGATTAATATGAGATTTGTTGCAGACCACGATTTGCATATTCATTCAACGGTTTCGCCTTGCTGTCACGATGAAAATCAGACACCTGAAGCGATACTCAGTTATGCGAAAGATAATAATCTGAAAAAGATTTGCCTGACAAATCATCTCTGGGATGAAACTGTAAAAAGTGAAGCAGAATGGCACGACGGACAGCGTTTCTGTTGTGTAAAATCTGTTCTGCCTCTGCCTCAGGACAAGGATGTACGGTTCCTTTTCGGTGCAGAAACAGATATGGACTATAATTTCGTGCTGGGAATCAGCAAGGAAAGATACGATGCATTTGATTTTGTTGTCATACCCACAACACATCTTCATCTTGCAGGGAATACGGTAAGAACAAAGCTTCAGACACCCGAAGAAGCAACTGAGCATTGGATTGCAAGGCTTGAAGCACTGCTGAAAATGGACCTGCCGTGGCATAAAACAGGTATTGCGCATCTTACCTGCGGACATATTTTCAAAGGCTCCGTTCCCGATGTTATAAAGCTGCTGCCCGATGAGAAGCTTTACGAAATTTTCACGGACTGTGCAAAAAAAGGCGTCGGAATTGAGCTGAATATGAAAACTCTTTCGCTGTCTGATGAAGCGAAAGGCATAATGCTCAGACCCTATCACATTGCAAAGGACTGCGGTTGTAAATTCTATCTCGGCAGTGATTCACATACCGTAAAAGCACTGGGAACTGCAAAAGAAAACTTTGAGGATATCATAACAAGCCTTGACCTTAAAGAAGCAGACAAATTCCCCTTTGCAAAAAGTGAATGATTACAAAACATGACAATACGACTGTTACAGCATCCGTTCAGGGTGCTGTTTTTTTGTTTTCAGTATATTTTTTGCAGAAAATATTGACAATGATATGCTTTCTGTGTTAATATCTACCTGAAGTTAAACCACGGTATAATTTAGAGTATATTTTTGAAAAACGAGGTGGCGATGTGGCAAACATACGAAGCGAAAAAGAAAGCAGAGAATTGCACAGGCAGATTCTCACCGCCGCAACAGTAATGTTCATGCAGAAAGGCTTTGAGAGAACAACAATAACGGACATAGCAAAGCTCTCAGGTGTGCCGAAATCAAAAATTCTTTACGAAATGAACAGCAAGGAGGAAATTCTTGAGCATCTTGTGACAAGGTTTCTTGACGGTGTTACGGCGGCATCGGATGCAGTGTCAGAAAAGCTTACTGATGACAAAGTGCTTATTTTTATAGCCAATGAGGTGTTACAGCTTTATATGGCTGAAATGAATGAGGATATGCGGAACCTTTACCTTGCAGGGTACTCAATGCCGAAGACAAGCGAAGAAGTGCTTAAACGAAGGGCAAAAATGATGCATGAAGCCTTCAGTCACAGCTTCCCCGGACAGGAGCTGAAGGACTTCTACGAAACGGAAATTGCTTCAATGGGCATAATGAGGGCATATATGACCATTCCCTGCGATATGTATTTTACTATTGAGGCAAAAGCAAAAAGACTTGTAACAATGCTTCTGCGTATTTATAAGGCAGAAGATGAAAAAATTACCGAAGTATTTGAGTTTGTTGAAAAAATCGACTTTGAATCGGTTGCAAAAAAAGCCGTTGAAAGTGTTTTCGATGAACTTAACATAAAAAACTAACAAATAAAGCACTAAAAGGAGATGACCCTAATGAACAAAACAATAAAGAAAACCTTATCAATCATTCTCACAATCTTAATGATTGTATCAAGCGTACCTTTTGCATTTGCGACAGAAGGAACCCCCGTTGCCAAAGTAGGCGACGTGGAATATACCGACTTTGTCACCGCTGTGGCAAACTGGACGGACGGTACTACACTGACCCTGCTGGCGGATACCCCCGAATACAACGATAATATTACCATCGTCAATAAGTCCGTTACCCTTGACCTGAACGGACACACATTGAATTTCTCCGGTACCGAAAACAAGCGTTTTATGGTTGGTGAATATGATAGCCTGACCATCCGCGACAGCGGCACCGACGGTGCGATCAATGCGTATTACTGCACAGTACAGAATTATGGTATCACGAACCTGCAGAGCGGCACACTGAATGGCCCTGTAAGCAATGTGGGTACATTCAATATGACCGGCGGTAAGGTCATCGGCTATAGCAAATTGCATAGAACTTCAACACAAGCCATTGATAACCACGGTACTCTGAACATCTCCGGCGGTGAGGCGATCGGACGGTTTGGTATTTCGGCTAATTATGAATCTGTTACCAATATTTCCGGCAGCCCTGTCATCACAGGCGAGGATCGAGGCAGCAATAAAGGTTCTGCCATCAGATCCGCCAATACCGATCTGATCATCACCATTTCCGGCACTCCCACGCTGACGGGCGGTTCATGGGGCGAGCTTTTTTTCAAATACCCCCATTACTCTGAACACCCAGCCTGCCGACGGTGAAACGTGGCGTGTTTTCGGAACCGCAAATAGCATCACAGCCAACAAGGGCGTATTTGCCATCCCCGGTGAGGGCGTGACCCTGAACCCGGAGAAATTTGTATCCCTTACGGAAGGCTACACAGTAAAGAAAAACATCAATGGAGAGCTGGTATTCTGCGACTGTGCGACCGGTTTGGTATTCGTTTCCAACGGCGACGGTACCCACAATACCACCTGCAGTTGTGGCAGCGCGACCTTTGACACCAATTTGGCTTGTTCGGGCGGCGTGGCAACCTGCACAGCAAAAGCAGTTTGTGAAACCTGCGGTGAAGAATACGGCGAAGTTGACTCTGATGCTCACGATATAGTTGTCGATGAAGCAGTAGCTCCCAAGTGCGGTGAAACAGGTCTTACGGCAGGTCAGCATTGTTCACGCTGTGATGCTATGACAATCATTCAGGAGGTTGTTCCTGCACTCACTCATAAGGATGATGATGGCGATTCTCTGTGCGACCACGGCTGCGGAACTCAGATTTCAAGCGGCGGCAATGGCGGTACAGGTGAAGCTGAAACACCCGACGGATCCGGACAGCCCGAAGAAGACGGCACAATCTGCGAATATTGCAGAAGCAATCATAATAACCCCATAACAAGAATTTTCTGCAGAATTACTCAGTTCTTCATCAAACTTTTCACATTCCTCGGTTTCTGGGAATAATGCAATAATAACAGACCGTCGGATTCAGCCGGGTGTTCGAAAGGACACTCGGCAGTTTTATTCGCCTTACGGCGAGTGATATTGCTTCGCAATTCTATTGTGCTTTGCACAGTGTTATTGTCCTTCGGACAGTTTTATGCGAATAAAATAACACTGAAACCGTAAGGCTTCAATATCACTTTTGATTTATCAAAAATATAACTGCAAATTTTAATTTGCAATAACACTTATACATACCGAAAAAAATTGTTTTCAGATTGGCATAATTGCTTTCAATGTATATAACTCACTTTGACACGTTCAAACCGCAAGTGTCAATTTTTTTTAAAGAAAATCGGGAGACTCATTTACAAAGTGTCTCCCGATAGTTTTTCTGTTCTTAGTAACCCCGTACATTCTCCGACGGTCTGTTATTATGCAGGAATGAATTCTTATTTATTGAACTGATTATACGCTCATAATACAGATTTCAAGCTGCAAAAAACTGCCCTCAAAGAGAGCAGTTAATTTCACTCATTTTATTCCGTGTAAAGCGTAACAGGGCCATATAATCCGCCTGAGAGGAAATCCTTTGCATATTCAATTTCGCCCTCGAAATACGGGGATAATTCTTCTGTTTTCCACCTGTTGAAATAATCTGTATGAACATACCAGTTCGCTGATGTGTTTGTCACAACTATTTTAAGTGTATTGTTTTCCCTGAGCACACCGTCAGGTATTTTAAACCTGTATGGAGGTGCTAAACTTACACCGAGGTGATGTCCGTTAAGGTATGCTGATGCTGTAAAATGCACATCGCCTGAATCAAGCTCACCTTTTTTTCCTGTTTTCTCAGCAGGAAGTGTAAAGCTTGTTTCATAAACACAGCTGCCTGAAAAAGCATTGCCGACTGATGAAGACCAGTCACCAAGGTGTATGGAAACTGCATTTTCCGGATAATTAATACTATCAAATCCGTTTTTATCACAGACAAGCTCTGTTTCTTTTCTGAATGTAAATTCACCCGAAATATTAAATTCATCGTTGAAACGGTTCTGTTTTTCTGCTTTCAGAACATCGTCGGTTAACAAAATAACAGCAGTTTCGCCTATGGCGAGAGAAATATTAAAAATACCGTTTTCAGTTTCAATGTATTGCAGCTCACCATTGTTCAGGTCAAGCAGATAGCCTTTTGCAGACGGTAAGTGAATACTGTAATCACCGTTTACGCCTGTTTCTCTGAAGAGAATCAATAAATCTCCGTTATTGAGCTTTCTGTGCATTGCACGCAAACCGTCACCGTCTGCTTTTACTGCAGGTGTGAGATCAGAAAGGTCCTGTGAAACACAGCCTCCCAGTTTTATAAAATTATCCAATGCAATCCGTGTTTTTTCGGGAATATATGCATTTTCAGGAATGATTATATGCTTATATTCTGCACTGCCGATGCACATATATCCGTTATCTGTAATTTCAGCATTCTGCAAAACATCATCATCTGCAATGTCAAAATCAACCAACATATTTTCAAGGGTTCTTCCGAGAATGTCAAACTCTTCTGCCGTTTTTTCTGCTTTTAGTCTTCCCTGAAAATCTGAGACAGGATAATAAAGAGCCGTGTCATATACACGCTCACCGAGTGAGCTTATGTAAGACAATCTTTCCGTATAACGGTTAAAGTAACTGAGATACTTGCAGAATGGTTGTTTTTCCGTAAACACGGGCAACTCCTGAGCAAGAAGCTGACCGTTTCTGCCGAGAGGAAAATTAAAGGGATTAAAAATATTGATTCCACGAACAGCCCCGTAGCCTACTGTATATAGCATTATATCGTAAGTAACACTTGCCCCTGCAACACCAAAAATTTCACTTAATGCAAATTTTGTGCCGTTCTGTGCTGCCGCAGATGAAGCATATCGGGGAAAAAATCCGTTATATGCATTAAATTCATCTTTATCGGTTACTCTGTCCTCAGGATAAATCTGACGCCATATAAAATCAACTCCGGGAATATCGAAACACCTGAGAGCTCTCATAAGATTGAAATTGTAACCGCCGTTCATACAGCCGTCAGGACTGTGGTCGACATCAAGATGCCCCGTAAAATCAATCCCTTTTTCATTTGCCCATTTTTTGCAGGGTAAAAGAAAATTTTCACAGAATGCATGACTGCATAAATCATACCATTGATGCAAGACATGAACATTCTCTTCTGCAGGAGCAATTTCACCCTCAATTAACGGAATGTACGGCAATATTGATTCACCATAGAGTTCTTCGTATTTGTCCTTCAACTCTTTATTTGAAGAAGAAAAAAATGCCTTTGGTTCATCCGTGAACACTGCAGTAACATAATTCTTAAAATCTTCTCCTGTTGCAGAAGCATATTTTTCGTGAGTAATCTCTATAAAAAACTCTGTTGCTTTCCTGTTGAGCAAATCGGGATAACGGGAATTTTCAACTGAAAATTCAGGGTGAGCCTCTGTTACCTTACCGCAGGCACTGCCTGACGGCCAACCGCCTTCATCATAAATCCAGCAGTTCATTCCGAGTGCATTGCCTTGTTTTATTGCATATTCACAAAGCCCAAAAAATTCATCTGTGAGATAACCGGGAGTAAGATTTGTAGGCATACTGTCGGGACGGAAATCTTTCGGCTCGGGAAGAATATAAAATGCTCTTATTCCGAGATGCTGCATTTCATTCAGCTGAGTGTCTATAATTTCTTTTGTGCAAACATCATTCCACACCCATACATACACAGGTGCACAGGAAACATCAGGAGTAAGAAAACTGTTTATATCGAAAATGTCATTGTTTTTCATTTTAAACATCCTTAATGTATCTGCCTTGTTTTTTCAGACGGTTTATAAAACATTTAATAGCTATAACCATTACAATATAAAGTAATGCGAGTAAAACCGGATAAACTTTTATTCCGAACACACCGCTTATAAGACTTACCATAGGCGGTGCCAGCATAACACCGATATATGCAAAGGCAATTTGTGAACCCATAATTGATTGTGACACTTCTTTACCGAAATTGTGTGGTGTCAGGTGTATCATATTCGGGTAAACAGAACCGTTACCGAGACCTATAAGGAATAAGCCCACGACTGCAAAAATACCGTTTAAAGGAAGAAGCATAATAATAATTGCCGGTGCAAGAATCACACAGCCGATAAAAATACGCATCCATGTTTTAATTTTGTTTGCAAGTAAACCTGAAACAAAACGGCCTATAGACATTCCGACATAATATACAGTAAGGGCAAGTGCTCCGTGCTCAATATCAAAGCCTTTTTCTTCTACAAGATAGGTGCTTCCCCAAACTCCGCAGGCATATTCAATTGCATTTGTCATAAGCATGATTACCCAGACTTGTCTGACTTCTGATTTTTTTATCATTTCAGCAATTGAAAGGTTTACTCCGCTTTCTTCATTTGATTCCTGTGATGAAGAATTCTTTTTCCATAAGGGAACAGAAAATATCAGTAACAGCGCAATAGCAAACTGAACATAAAAAGCATAGCGATAACCGCCACGCCAACCGACATTACTGAAAGCCTGTGACATAATATAAGGACTCAGCGATACCCCTACACCATAAAAACAGTGAAGAAAATTCATATGGCTTGCTTTGCAGTGAAGAGCCAAATAATTATTAAGACCTGAATCAATTGCACCTGCACCAAGCCCTAAAACAATGGCTAAAGGTATCATAAACCAGAACGACGGCACCAGAGAAAAACCGAGCAAAGAAAGTGCAGTCATGGCAGTACTGAAAGCTGTAACCTTTGCAGTGCCTAATTTATTGAGAATTCTTGTGCTGAACATACTTGAAAGCACTGTACATCCCGAAATCAGAAATGTGATAATGCTCACCATTTCAACAGGAATACCGAGTTCTGTATGAATTGCAGGCCAGGCGGAGCCGATAAGCGAATCGGGAACGCCGAGACCTATAAATGCAATATAAATAACGATTAAAAGTAAGCTTGTCATAATAAATCTCCGTAAATTCTTATTTGTCGGACACATTATATCACACTCACATACCTGATTTCAATCTGTCAGCACATAAAAAACTGCCCTCGGAAGAGAGCAGTAAAATATTCAGTCCGACAAAACGGAATTTGTTGCTTTACAGCACAGCACCGTTTTTTATGAGCTTTTGCTGTAATGCTTTTATATCAACCGTATGGACATTTTTGTTTGTTTTATATGCTATTGAAACCGCAGTGCCGGCGGCTTCACCCAGACAACAGCAGATCGGCATTATTCTTACAGATGCCTGAGCCTCGTGAGTAGCAGAGAGGCAACGCCCTGCAACAAGAAGATTGTCATATTCTTTCGGCAAAAGCGAACGATACGGGATTGTGTAAAATTCGCCGTCTTTGAAATATCTGTGGCTCGTACCCGTACCGGTAGGGCTGTGGATATCAATATCGTAATTGCCGAGTGCAATTGAATCCTCAAAGCGTGTGCAGTTAATGAGTTCATCACCATCCAGAATATGAACACCCTTAAGCTTTCTGCTTTCTCTGACACCGATATCAACCGCAACGGAAATCAGAGCACTTTCATGAAATGCATCTGAATTTTCTCTCAGAAAACTGATAAGCTCGTGAATTTGCTTTCGTGCTATAACCTCGGCTTTACTCACATCAAAGGGGTTTGTAGGGTCAAGTTTCACTACACGGGTTGAATTAAAGTGTAAAACATCTTCGCCAACGCCAAAGAAAACAAGAATATTCTCACGGGGATTTGTAATTTCACCTTTTGCCTGCTTTTCTTTGTAAAGCTCTTGCAGGTGAGGTCTTTCCTCTGTGAAAAGGTCAAGGTCAACACCGCTCATTCTGAAACAGGTTGTCATCGGTTGACAAAGACTGTCGCTTTCACGGCCTAACTGATAATCACAGCCTGCAAGATAAAATAACTCACCGTCACCTGTTGCATCAATAAAAAAATCTGCCTGAACTGTGAATTTTTGTGCTTTCGCAGTTACTTCAACCTCAGTCAGGTTACGTCCATCGGTTTTTACTCCGTAAACAATACCGTGAAAAAGAACATCCACACCTGCTTCAGCAGTCATATCATCCAGAACTATTTTAAAATATTCGGAATTGAATTCATGGTCCTTGCAATCATCAACATATTTATCGTGACGCTCTTTCATTTCTTTGAAAACACCTTGTGAAAGATACTTTTTTGCGGCATTTTTATCCTTGCTGTTCTTTGTCCAGTATGGCATAAAGGGATAAACAAGATTATTGGCAATTGCACCGCCGAGGCAACCCGATTTTTCCACAAGCAGAACCCTGAGCCCCTCCCGTGCAGCACTGACCGCAGCTGCAACACCGCTGAGCCCTCCGCCTGCAACAACAAGATTATATTTCATAAAATCACTCCTATATATAAAATCATCACGGTGTTTATAAATATCGTTTTTACTCAAAGAAAACGGAATTTGTTTATTTGTATTTTTCATACAATATCGGAAGAATTTCGCACAGATTGCGGTATTCTACACAGCAATGTTCAGCCATACCTTTTGCCATATCTTCGGTTATAATCAATTTTCGCAACAACTGATTTTTCATGGTTTTTCCGAGCCAGAACCTGTTGATCATAAACAATCCGTTTTCGGTTTGTTTAAAAATATGTGCCATTTCAGTGTGCTTAACCAGATTGTTAAAAGCGCTGACATGTCCGCATACAATCCTTTGAATATTGTTTGCTTCCATAAGTTGTTTTGAAAAACCGAATTCTTCAGGCGTAACAAAATCAATTCTTAAAGGTAATTTTGCAGCGCCGATTTTTTCTGACGGATATTGAGTATTGTTCTGAAAAGGCGGACATGATTTCTGATTAAAATATTCCTTCTGTTTCTTAGAATATCCTATTCCGTAATGTTCACCGGGGAACCACACCTGATAACGTTCATTTGCCTGCGGATGCCACCAGAACCACCAATCAATCATTTCAGGCGTAATTTCAGGCATCGGACATATCATTGATACCAGGTATGTGTCATCATCCATTTTTGCATATCCGATTTCCGTTTGCAAATCAGCATCAGATAAAATATCGTTCTTTTTGTCGAACGGTGTTTTTGTTATTTCATTTTTAATCAGAGAAGTTGCAATTTCAGGTGGTATTTGTGGTAATGGTTTTTTCAATAAAGCTTTTATTTCCATTTAACTAATCTCCGCAAATTCTTGTTTGTCAGGATAATTATACCACACTCACAGAACAGATTTCAATCTGTCGGCAGACAAAAAACTGCCCTCGGAAGAGGACAGTAAAAAGTTCAGTCCGTTGAATCGGGATTTAATCAATACTTATATTCCTATAATTTCTCTGATTTCTTTTGCATCAATATCATTCAGATTGCAATTACGGGAAACTGCGATGCACGCCGCAACACCTGCAGCCTCGCCGATGCCTACGCAGATAGGCATTACCCTGAAATTTGAATGTGCCATATGTGTACCCGAAATGTTTCTTCCGCAAAGCAGAAGGTTTTCTTTTGCTTCGGGAAGAAGGCAACGGTAAGGAATCGTGTATCCTTTTTCCTGAGAAAAATGCTTCTGCACTCCCGTTCTGTCAAGACCTGCACCCGTAATATTATGAACATCAAAATTGAAGTAAGCATCTTTTACAACATAATCGTCAAAGACCTTTGCTGTGAGAATATCCTGCTCATTCAGGATATATTTACCTTTGAAATGTCTTGTTTCACGGATTCCTATAAGGGATGCAGAGCTGATAACATAACAGTTTTCGTAACCGGGAACAAATTTACGCAGATATCTGACTATATCATCCATCTGTCTTCGGCATGTAAGAGTGGCACTTGTCAGGTCATCTGCATTTGTGCCGTCAATATCGATTGCATTTGTCATATTGCATGTCACAACACCGGGAAGAGTTGATTCATAAGTGAGAATATGACCCGCAGGATAAGGTATGTGTTCTTTTGCAAGAGCCTGAAGCTCGCCATTCGGTGTTTCATAGGTCGATTCAAACGAACCTAAAAATACTGCCCGGTCATAGTCAACACCGCCGACTTTGAACATAAGTGTTGCAGGCTGCATTTTATTATCACTTTCTCTGCCGAGAACAAATTCTGCTCCTGCTCTTGCGGCAATATCACCGTCACCCGTAGCATCAACAGTAATTTTTGCATAAATATCTGTTTTGCCCGATTTGTTGATAACAGTTGCACCGAGGATTTTGTCTCCGTCGCAGATTGCATCCTCAGCAAAAGTATAAAGCATAACCTTGCAGCCAACTTCACAAAGCATTTCAAGATAGAGTGTTTTCAGTTTTTCGGGGTCTATAAGGTTGGTGATTTTATTTTGAAATTCACCTTCATTGTTTTCGGCTGTTCTTTTCAGAATTTCATAATACAAAGGACTCCCGCAACTGCCTGTCCAATGGCTCATAAGACCTGAAGTTGAAATTCCGCCGACATCTCCGCTTTGCTCAACAAGAATTACCTTTGCACCGTTTTTTGCAGCACTGTATGCCGCCGCAAATCCTGCAGGACCGCTTCCGAGAACAAGAACATCAGTATGTATTGTAAACTTTTCAATCATATTCAACACCCCAACAAATTCTGTTTGTCAATCTGATTATATCATAACTGCAGTACAGATTCAATCTGCAGACAAAAAACTGCCCTCAGAAGAGAGCAGTAAAAAATTCTGTTCAGGAAATTTTAAATCAAATCCACAAAAATTTATGCTTTCGCATATTCAGAGAGCAATTTATGGTCATTCATAGGTTTGCAACAATCCTGAGTTCTGACAGATGACCATTTACGTTCAATTTCAGCGGCAGAGTCGTTATTTATATCAACAACATTGTCCTCGTCATCTGAACCCATCATGAACCAATGACTGGTTGTCCCTTTTGCGCAATGTCCTTTGTAGGTCCATGTCTGCCAGTTATATGAACATTCATTGAAAAGCTTCAGTATGTATTCCCAGGTTGCAGTACCTCGGCAGGGAGAAAATTCTCCTGCAAGAACAGGCACATTGAAGCTTTTGCTTGCGTGATGCTCGGTAACCTCCCTGAAGCTGTCGTTGGAATCGTCATAAAGGTGATACTGATATATCACATTTTCCCAACCTCTTTCTGCAGGGTACGGTATGTCATCGGGTGTCCAGATAGCCTCAAGAGTTATGATATGGTCTCTGTCAACTGCTCTGACAGCATCGTAAAGCAGAGAGTAAACATCATGATACTTGCTGTTGACTTTATCGTCGCCTTCGTAATCACACATCGGCTCATTCATCAGGTCATAGGCAGCAACCGCTCCGTTACCTGCAAAATGACGGGCAATTTCACTCCATAAATCACAGGCAAGTGCACGGAAATGAGTGCCCTCTTCGGTTTCGTCATAAAGTCTGCAATGGTCAACACGGCAGCTGTGATGGGCTATGCTCTGATGACCCGGCACACCGTGCATATCAAGAATGACATACATTCCTCTTTTTCCGCATTCCTCAACAACCCAATCAAGGCGTGAAAAATCTATTTCACCGTTTTCTTTTCGTTTCCATGTGCCTGAATCATCCGTCTGGAAATTACGGTACCAGAACGGAACACGAACACAGGTAAATCCGAGATGCTGAAGATAGTCAAGGTCGTATTCCGTAATATAGTTGTCTTCACGCAATCTTATAAGCCGTTCGGCTTCCTGCTTTCCGAAACGGTTTTCGAGTGTTGTTACGATATCCCATTGAGCTTCTCCGCCTTTGAAAAAGCCCATCCATAATTCATCGAGCAACCATCCGCCGAGATTTGTTCCCCGCAAAAACACCTGTTTTCCTTCAGCATTGATGATTTTTTCACCCTCACAATGCAGCATACTCAGACTCATACTGTATCCTCCTGTTACAATAAATTTCAGATTGAGATTAATATATCAGATTTGATTTAAAAATTTTCGGCAAATTGGAATTTATCGGTTCGTTGATTATTAGCAAATGACTCTGTTGTGAATGTATCTGTTTCTGTGTGACCTTTTATCTGTATTTATAATATTACAACCCGTATTTTCGGATGAAATATGACGGTGTGCAGCTCCACGCGTGGCAGAGACTGTTTATCATTCTGTCCTCGTACGGTGAAAAATCAAGGTCATCGGGAATATATGCTTCCCAGAATGTATCGGCACCGAGTTCAAGCATACCGCCCCAGAATCTTTTCAGATATAATACCGCTTCATTCGCCAGACCAAGTTTTATCATAGCCTCTGTGACATAATGGCGCATATAAGGAGTAACGGGCTGTTTTGCATTATCGTTATCAATGCAGTGTATCAGAAGATTTCTGGCTTCTTCTCCGTTTATTACACCGCCCAATATCATCCATACCTGCGAATGTACACTGAACTGCCTGTTATCCGACTCATTTATAAAAGCGTTTGCATTTTCATCATAAAGATGTTTTTTACAAGCAGAACGAACAATTGAAAGAAGCGATGAATATTTATTGAAATCTTCGTCACCGATAGCTTTCAATAATCCGGAAAAACGTTCAAGAGTATAAAGATATACCCCCTGCAAAGCCGTCAGTTTTTCGAGTCCCGGACACCAATCAATAAAAGCAAACCAACCGTCCTGATTTGTAACAATCATATTTTCATCAAGTATTGCTTCAAAGCTGTCAAGTTGTGATTTGCAGACCTGCAAAAGGTCGTTTATAACACCGATGTCTGCAGTATGTTCATAATAATCGCATACTGAAACAACATAAAGAAGTGCGTAGTCTGCGATATGTGCTTCACCCGAATGATAATAAGGTGTTTCATAAACAAATGACGGCAGAAATCCGAGGTTATTGCATTCACCTGCAGCAAACAGATATAAACATCTTTTTACGATTTCAGGATTGTTGAATGTGTAATAATTTGTAAGCGCTTCAAGACGAAGGTCACCAATCCAAAGACGGCGGTCACGCTTCGGACCGTCTTCAAAGAAGGTCTGCATACATTCTTTGAGAGTATTTGTTGCAACAATGTCAATTTTATTCAGAAGAGGGTCTTTTGTATCTGCAGATTTCAGAACAGATACATCAGCACTTGTAGAAGCACGGAAAGAAAAATCAAACAGCCTTATGGGTCTGTTGGCTTTTTCTACCGTTATTTTTATGTATCTGCAAGCATATCTTCGGGGCATAGTTATATTCTGAGGAAAATCGAGATTGATTATTTCCTCCTGCAACCACGTTTTTGAAAGTACACCCTTGTATTGAGAAAAATCATCATTGATTTCTCTCATATCTTCGCCGAACCTGATAATCAATCGAACGGGAGCATCGACAAAGACATCAACCTTATCGAAAGCAAATGAAAAATGTCCCACCGCGTGCTCACCAAGGTCGAGAAGAATGCTGTCACCGCTTGTTGCATTGAATTCGGTTATGTCAGGAGTGAGAACGGTAAATTTAAGTTCAGGAAAATTCTCCTGAGCTTTGCACAGAAAGTAATTTTTGTCTTTCATAATAAAAATCTCACTTTAAAAATTATCGTTTTGATTGACAAATTCTTATTTGTCGGACACATTATACCATACTCACAGAACAGATTCAATCCGTCGGCATACAAAAAACTGCCCTCACAAGAGAGCAGTTAAATATTCAGTCCGCAGAACCGGAATTTACATTACTGTTTTGGTTTAATATTCCTCTGTCCGTACAATCTCACCCATACCATTGCAGAGACTTTCGTCTACCTTGCAGTATTTTAGCACTGTCCCCTCTTTTACGAAAATAGGCATTGTTTTAAGGTCAACCTTTTTAGAAATCCACATTCCTGTTGACTCGATTTTTTCTTTGGTGAAATAGTCTGTCCAGGTGCCTTTCGGAAGATAAATTTCACGGACATCTGTTTTACTTAATGGTTTGAGTACAGGTGCAACAAGAAGACTGTCGCCGAAAAGGTACTCGTCATCAATGTGTCTCACATTTCTGTCTTCGGGATATTCAAGATACAATGCCATTGTCATCGGAAGACCTGTCTTAGTGCATTTCTCTGCCTGCTCATAAATATACGGCATAAGAGAATAACGGAGCTTATCGTAGTAACGGAAAATATCACAAGCCTCTTGTGAGAATCTCCAGGGCTCACGGTAGTTGTTATCACCGACACCGTGGCAACGGGAATGAGATGAGAATAATCCAAGCTGTGCCCAACGGACATAAAGCTCATCAGTAGGTGTTCCCAAAAATCCGCCGATATCGTGTGAAAAATACGGAATACCGCTTAAACCCAATGAAAGAGCCGCTCTGAGTGTACCTGCCAGAGCCTCAAATGTACACTGACTGTCACCACCCCAATGAAGAGGATAACGCTGACTTCCTGCAGTACCGCTGCGAGCCCATACGATATTTTCGCCTGATGCTTCTTTTGTTGCATTGAAAATGACACTGTTATATACAAGTGAATAAAGGTTGTGGAAATGCTTACCGTCAATATTCTGATAAATCGCATCTTCTGCGATTCCTTCACCGAAGTCGGTTTTTATTGCAGCTGCACCGAGTTTAATCAGCTCTTTGATTTTATCACCGTACCACTTGCAGGCATCGGGATTTGAAAAGTCAATTGTAACATCCTTTACCCAACTGCCCTGACAGGAATCAGGCAACTGATAAGGCTTACCGTCTTTATCCTTTGAAAGATAGCCGTGTTTTACAGCTTCGTGGTAATTTTCATTATCGTCATTGGGAGGAATAAAATTATACTGCCAGAGACTGATTTTAAAACCGTCTTTTTTATATCGTTCAATATTTTCTTTGGGATTCGGGAATCGTTCTTCTGAGAATTTAAGGTCACAGTTCCAGTCACGGTTAAACCACGCCGTATCAAGATGAAGAACATCACAGGGAATATCGTTTTCACGGACTTTCTTTGCTATATCGTCAACAACATCCCAGGAAACATAGCTGTTACGGCTCATCCAAAGACCGAAGCTCCACAGCGGAGGCAGTTTTGCAAAGCCTGTAAGTGTGCAATAGCCCTTGATAATATCTTTAGGTGTTTTACCGCCGATTACAAAATAATCAATCTGACTGTCAAGAACAGCAAACTGTAATGCACTTAAATCTGTTGTGCCGATTTGCCAATCTGTCTTTGCACCTGAATTAAGGAAAAGTCCGTAGCCCTTGGTTGAAAGGCAGAACGGAATGTTAATATATGTGCGACGGCTTGTTGTACCGACAGCATCCTTATTGTGAAAATCAACCGTTCTGCCGTTACGGGTAAGGGAGTCAAAGCGTTCACCCAAGCCGTAAACCACTTCATCTGTTTCAAGCTCAAGTGACTCAAAACAAGCGTAATCACCCTCCAACTCGGCAAGAGCAAGGTCGTGAATATCACCTGTGCGGAAATCCTGCTTTTTCTGTGAGTAAAACTCATTACCGTCAATGAATTTCGCAGAGATTTTTGTTGTCTGCTTATCAACCGAAACAATAATCTTACTTGTTGTGAGAGTGATTTCGTTGTCGGCTTCACCCAAGGTGAAATCAACCTTTTCAGGCTTTGCGATGAGCATCTGTGCATCTTCGGGAAGACCTGCAAAACGATTTATGATTTCATTGTCCTTTGAGAAAACAACCCTGAAAATCTCATCAGTCCAAAAGTGAATATGTAAATAAACTTTTGGAACTGTAATATCGGCAGGCTTATATAAATGCAAGGATGTTTCGTGAGTATATGAAAGCAAAGCACGGCGTGCCATTGTGCTGAGAGTGAGCACAATTCCGTTTTCTTCTTTTTGGGTATTTAATATTTCTATAGGTCTGTTCTGAATTGCAGGATTAAACCGAAAATCTGCAATTTCAGTTTTTGAAACGGGTTTTGTTTCACATACAGCTTCGCCCTGCATAAACTGAGGAAAATTCTGACTGTCAGGTTTTGTAGCCATCGTCAGACCTCCTTTTTACAATTTTTTATTTATTATATCATAGCCAAAGTGCAATTTTCAATCTGTCGGCAGACAAAAACGAGCAGAAAGATTTTTCGTCTTTCTGCTTTTTAACTTTACAGTTCGGCATAAAAGCAAAACAGCCCTCGTTTTTCAGAAAGGGCTGTTTCGCATAACAAACATAGGAACGGAGAGTTAAAAAATTCCAACATATCAAGAAGAATTAATATAATTATGATTTCTGAATAACACAATAAAAGAAAATTTCAGTTTTTTATATATAAAAATTTTAATCAAATTTTCTCTCATTTATGATTAAAGGGACATTTTTCCGTCGGCAAGGTCTTTTGCAACAAACGGAATAAAGTAAAACGGCACAGTAAGAAGTTTCTGCTCTGCATTATACCCGTAGTTATTTTTAGATACCTTAATCGCAAACTCGAATTTATTATGGTTTGAGAACTTCTCAAGTGAATTAAGAGTACCTCTGCCTTTCTTGACATCAATCGGATAAAGCTTATTATCAGATTCAATAATAAATTCAAGCTCTGCTGTTGCCTTCCCTCTCCAATAGAACAATTTGAGTTCTTTTGCAATCAGCTCATTCGCTACGAAGTTTTCAAAGAAAATGCCTGATAATGTATTTTCTCTTTCTGCCGATACAAATGATGCAGCATTGATACCGCTCTGATACGAGAACATACCGATATCTCCGAGGAACAGACGGAAATTACTGTCACTGTCAGGCATCAGAGGCATAGTAACATGTTCTTTGAGCTGAAAAGACTGATTGACAACATGAGCAAGCGTGAGCCATTGAATTGATGTAGCATAATCCCTTGTTCTGCCTTTTTCTTCGAGTAATCCGGGAGAAAAGTTCTTTGACTCCTTGTTCAACTCTCGGTATATATTCTGAAACAAAGTTCTTGAACGAAGCACCGCTTCCTGACTTGCCTGATAAAGCTCCATATCAGCAAGGTAGTTGTCATACAATACTTTGAGAATTTCTCTCGACTCAAAAATATCGTTATCGTCGATATAAGCATCAACAGCTTCAGGCATACCACCTATAAGAAGATATTTATACACCTGTTCCATAGCCAGCTCATGAATTTTTGCATCAAGAGCAGTTCCGGTTTCATAAGCTTTTTTTATTGTATTATACAGGACTTCATTACTGTTCATCAGGAATTCATCAAATGTCATAGGATATACGGTCATCTGATTTATTTTGCCGACAGGGAAAAGAAACTTATCATTCTCCTTTGAGCCACGCTTGTTCGTTTCTCGCTGAATCTTAATACGAACCATAGAACCTGTTGCTATAACAGGAATGTCTCGGAAATCCTGACAGAAATACTTCAGTGAAGATATGATGTTCGGGCACTCCTGGACTTCATCGAAAATCAGAAGAGTATTCTCATTTATCTGTTTACCTGTCAACCAGGAGATATATTCAATAATTTTCTGTGCATTGGCAGTTTCAGAACAAAAGGCTCTGATTTCATCTTCTATCTTACAATCTATATAGAGATAGTTATTCTTATAATATTTTTTAGCAAAGAGTTCCACTATAAGATAGGTCTTACCGACCTGTCTGGCACCCCATACAATCAGAGGCTTTTTCCGTTTATTCTCATTCCAATCAATCAGCTTTTGCAAGGCTATTCGTTCCATAACCGTACCTCCCTGTATCTATTATATGTGTATAATATCATAACTTGCACTAATTTGCAAGTTTTTCAGAGAGTTATTTGCACAAATTTAGATATTTCTAAAGGAGATACTTGCACAAATTTCAATGTTTTTCATATAGTTGTTTGCACATTTCAACACTTTTCTGCAATTCACCCCATTAAAACCCTAAAAACATCCTTTTTCGACAGCAAATAAAAAATGAGGTCCTGAAACACAAGACCTCAGATTAATACTACACTATGATGTTTATTTTTATTTTATAATTAAGACCGTCCTCATAAAGCGCACCGAATAAAGCCAGGAGAACAAGAATTCGTATGTACTATATTTGACTCTGGAGTCTGATTAACTGATGCCCGATGCGCCTTACGAAGATTCATTCCCTTCATCCTGACATAATAATTATGACAGATTACAACAGAAAATATATAACATTCAGATTTTTACATCCATAAGTAATGGTCCGCAACGACTGAAGCGCGATTATGTCCTAAAGCTTGTGATGCTTTTAAGAGTGCAAATCTGTCGTAACATATATTTTTCTTGTCATCACGGCAATGATAGGCGCTTCTTACATCGGTAAATCCCTTTTTCAGAGTGCCGTCCGGGTTGTAATATTGCTGCACTTCGGATTTATCGGTATATGTTATTACAAGACGGTTGTGATAAAGTATCATCTTTTCATTTTTGTATTCATTTCGATTCCTTGCGTATTTCTGATAAACTTTTTTCGCATATGCTGCCCTCAACGAGTGAATGTCGATATCGGTTTTTTTATCAAACACTTTGTTTTGTTGTGCTTCTTGCATTTTTTCAATGACAAAGGCTATATCATCTTCACTGCCGACAATTTCAATTATTCTTTTTCGACCGCCTTTACCATTCTTGACAAAAATATAGTATTTGCCGTCTTTTATTTGCAGGCAATCGCCTCGTAATGCGGTTATTTCTCTTCGGCGTAAACCGGTACATCGGGAAACCGTATACGGTTTCAGAGTTAGCCGTTTATACGGTTATTTTCAATCCCGTATAACCGTCTATAATCTCATTCCATCGTTTTTAACGATGGGGTGATTTTTTGCTTATCTTTATCGATTACACCTTGTTTTGTGACCTGTGTATAAGAAATTATTAAAAACTTTGTGTAATATTTTTTGTGATTCTCTCAAAAATTTTATTATAGAGTTTTTGCATGCTTTTCAAAAATCATAATTTGTTAAATTCAAGAAGATTGGAGAGCAGATTATGATTAAAAACTGCATAACAAATCACACAAAAGCAAATATTAACAACAACTACTGTTTCGGAAATGAGGTGAGAAGATGAGAATTGATGTTCAGGAAAAGCCAATGAAGATAGCAGCATTCCGGGTAAGCAAAGCTGAAGCCGCAGATACTGATTTTATGAATTCACTGAAGCCCGAATTCAAGGCATGGAAGAGAAAGAACTATCTTCCCGTTGTTTATGAAGCAGGCGAAGAAAATATGGAAGATAATATATATATGATTATGAAACACAACTATGACCTCAAGGTCAAAAGAGAAAGTTTTCCTGAACTCCTCAATGCGTAATGCATTGATACATATTCTCATCTTTAAAACTGAAATAATAACAAGCAGCTGTCAGAGGATCTTTCTCTGACAGCTGAAGATACAAAAAGAGTAACTACGGAGTTCAGCATACTCCGCTGTTACTGTTCTATTTCCAGGTTTTCGATACCATATTTTAAAATCAGATTAATTAACTCATTTCTTGAATAATTACTTTCTTTAGCGATTATATCCAATTCACATAAAATATCTTCTCTTATTCGTACTGATATAATTTTAGTGCCGTCTTCTCCTCGTTTTTTTATTTTCAACGATTTATCATTCACTTTATATCACCTCGAATTACATTTTACTATTGACATGAAATAAAAAATATATTACAATACAATATGTAAGTGTATTACATTTGTATATAAGAAAGGAATGAATTAATATGAAAAAAATCGTATCTTTATTATTGTGTCTGATGATTCTTTTTAGTTTTTCCGGCTGTATAAGTCTCGGCAAAAAAACGGGACAAATCGGGGAAACATTTAAATCTGATTACGGTATAGAATTCACCGTAAATGAAATTGCGTTTACGGATGTCATTGATGGTTGGGGCGGTGCAAATGACGATTTCTGGAAGCCTCTTGATGAAACAAATTGTAATGTAGGTGTCCGTTATACATTAGAGCAATACAGACTTCAGTATGGTCTTACTCCGAAAAGTGAAAATGACAGAATTGTATATATATCATATACAGCAGAAAATACTTCAAAATATGACCGAACAATTGAAGACACAGGTCTTATTAATTATGATGACGGTTATACATATTCCGATGGCAACCTTGCTTACAGAGTCAGTGAAGAAGGTGTGTGGAAAGAATTGCCGAATGGACTCAGTCTGCCGAAACTCGATGGCGGCAAATATGAATTCCGTGCATATACAATCGTTCCAAAGGAAGTTGTCGAATCAGACAAATCTTTAACCATCACAATTCATGGTTACGAATTTAAAATAAGATAATAAAACAGTATAATTCTCCTTGTTTAACAAATACTAACGAAGCAAACGAAAGAACAAGGAGATAAATATATATGAAAGCAACAGGAATTGTCCGTCGTATCGACGACCTCGGACGAGTAGTAATCCCCAAAGAAATCAGAAGAACAATGAGAATCCGTGAGGGTGACCCGTTGGAAATTTATACGGACGCTGACGGGGAAGTGATTTTTAAGAAGTATTCACCCATGGGTGAGCTTTCGGAGTTTACTTCACAGTATGCGGAGGTACTTCACAGGGCGACAGGTATGCCCGTAATCATAACAGACCGTGACCATGTGATTTCATGCTCAGGTCTTTCAAAAAAGGACACAATGGACCGTCACATTGCGAAGGAGCTTGAGGAAATTATGGAAAACCGTTCAAGCTTTGTTGCCGGAAATGACAAGGGTGTGCTCATGCCCGTAGAGGGTCTTGACCGTAACGCCGCAATTGCGTATCCCATTGTGGGCGGTGGTGATGTTTCGGGTGCCGTAATTCTTCTTTTCAACGAAAACGGAACAGCTCCCACTCAGTCGGAAATCAAGCTTGCTCAGGTTGCAGCATCATTCTTAGGTAAGCAGACGGAAGAATAAGCAGTAATTTATCGCTGAACGATAAATTGCTGCAGTGATATATTTTCCTGCGGAAAATGTGATATATCCGTCTTCGACGAATGTGATATATTTGCTTCGCAAATGTGATATAATTTGCCTCCGGCAAATTGTTTCGGAAGCCCTGCGGGCTTGGATTATAAAATTATGCATTATGCATTTTGCATTGTGCATTAAATTATTGTTTTGTGTTGACATTTCCCCTCCGTGAATGCATAATGTTATACACGGAGGGGAGTTTTATGCAGAAAATATCTTTTGAATCCGATTACCGTACAGGTGCACATCCTGATATTCTCAGGAGACTGACTGAGACGAATTCCGAGTCTCTTGATGCATACGGTAGTGATATTTATTCGGAAAGTGCGAAGCAGAAAATAAGAAAAGCATGTGACTGCGATGACGCTGAGGTGTATTTCCTTTCGGGAGGCACTCAGACAAATCTTATTGTTATTTCATCGCTTCTGAAAAGCTATGAGGGAGTCATAGCTGCCGATACAGGGCACATAAGTATTCATGAAGCAGGTGCAATTGAGCACCACGGACACAAGGTTCTTCCCCTTGAGCATCATGACGGAAAAATTGAGGCAGAAAGCCTTGACAGCTACATAAAGGACTTTTATGCTGATGAAAATCATGAGCATATGGTCTTTCCCGGAATGGCCTATATATCTCATCCTACCGAAAACGGCACGCTTTATTCAAAAAAGGAGCTTGAAGATATTTCCGCAATCTGCAGAAAGCACAATATATATCTTTATATGGACGGTGCAAGGCTCGGTTACGGACTTATGAGCCGTCAGACAGATGTGACATTGCCTGATATTGCCCGTCTTTGTGATGCATTTTATATCGGCGGAACAAAGGTCGGTGCACTGTGCGGAGAGGCACTTGTGTTCAGAAAATCCGTAATGCCGAAGCACTTTATGACAATCATAAAACAGCACGGAGCACTTCTTGCAAAGGGCAGACTCAACGGCATTCAGTTCGACACACTTTTTACGGATAATCTGTATTTCAGAATCAGCAAAAATGCAATTGATACCGCTGAAATGCTCAAAGAAGTTCTCAGGGAAAAAGGCTTCCGTTTTGCATGGGAGTCACCCACTAATCAGCAGTTTGTCATTCTTGAAAATGAGTACATGAAGTCAATCAGCGATAAGGTCGGCTTCTCTTTCTGGGAGAAATATGACGATAACCATACCGTTGTACGGTTTGCAACAAGCTGGTCAACAAAAGCGGAAGATGTGGAAAAGCTGAAAAGTATCTTATAATATCAAACCTTCTATCCAGAAGCTTTTGCAGAGAGTAATATTCCCTATGTAAGGGACTTCTTCAATGCGCTTACATGGTGTCTTGTTTACTTTATCGCGTCATCGATGGTATTCGCCGTTGCGTTTCACTTTTTTGTCTGAAATCAACAAATCATAATATAAAAATTTTACACGGTAGCCCTTAAGGTAGCCTTCTTTTTAAGAAAGTAACCCTGTGGGCCAATATCATTAAGTTAAGAGACAAACCGAGCTCAAAAATGAGCCCGGTTTTGTTTTTTTGAAAAAATATTTGCAAAAAGACTTGACAAACAAGCGAAAATGTGCGGTCGATTTATTAACCTCGGTTAATAAATCGACC
>JAFUIY010000027.1 GCA_017473925.1 Clostridia bacterium
AATTACTGCAGTGATATATTTTCCTGCGGAAAATGTGATATATCCGTCTGTGACGGATGTGATATATTTGCTTCGCAAATGTGATATAATTTGCCTTTGGCAAATTGTTTCGGAAGCCCTGCGGGCTTGGATTTTATAATTGTGCATTGTGCATTTTGCATTGTGCATTATCCCGACAAATTCTGATTTGTAAAGGAATCTTACTATGTTAAAACAGTATCTCGAAATCGGGCAGATCGTATCAACACACGGAATCAAAGGTGAAGTCCGTGTCAATCCCTGGTGCGACTCCCCCGAATTTATGAAAAAATTCAAAACTTTATATTTTGATGCAAACGGCAGCAAGGCTGTAAAAGTAACTGCATGCCGTCCTCACGGAAATGTTGTAATCATCAAGCTTGACGGCATTGACACCGTTGAAGATGCACAGAAGCTCCGTAACAAAACATTATATATGAACCGTGCCGATGCTAAGCTGAAAAAGGGCGACTGGTTCATTCAGGACCTTATCGGCTGTACGGTTTACGATGCTGATGAAAACACAAAAATCTACGGCACTCTTACAGATGTTGCCGAAACAGGTGCAAATGACATCTGGTTCATTGAAAACGACGGCAAGGAATATATAATCCCTGCAATAAAAGATGTTGTAATAAATGTCGATGTTGAAAATGAAAGTGTTTTCATAAGACCTCTTAAAGGCATTTTTGACGAAGAAGTAAACGGTGACAAAGATGAGGATTGATATACTCACACTCTTCCCCGAAATGTGCGAAAGAGTGTATTCCGAAAGCATTATCGGACGGTCAATTGCAAAGGGACTGCTTGAAATAAAATCACACAATATCCGTGATTTTGCGGCAAACAAGCATCACAATGTTGACGACACTCCCTACGGCGGCGGAATGGGTATGCTTATGATGGCTCAGCCCATTTACGATTGCTACATGCATGTATGTGAAGAAACAGACACTAAGCCTTATCTTATATATATGTCCCCTCAGGGAAAGGTCCTGACACAGGATAAAGTCAAGGAGCTTGCAAAAATGGATAACATTGCAATTCTCTGCGGCCACTATGAGGGCGTGGATGAAAGAGTCATCGAAGCGATTGTCGATGAAGAAATCTCAATCGGCGACTATGTTCTCACGGGCGGTGAATTACCTGCACTGGTTCTGTCTGATTCAGTTGCAAGAATGCTGCCCGGAGTTCTCGCAAACGATGAAGCAATGGAAAAAGAGAGCCATTATTCAGGTCTGCTTGAATATCCCCAGTACACAAAGCCTGCTGTGTGGAACGATATGCCCGTACCCGAGGTCCTTCTTTCGGGGCACCACGCAAACATTGAAAAATGGCGTAACGAACAGTCGTTAAATCGCACAAAGGAAAGACGGCCCGACCTCCTTGAAAAGTAGCATTATTGTCATTTTATGGATATTACGGGATTTAATTGTAAGTTTTTCTGCTGAATTTTAGACTGTTTATATAAATCATCGGCAAAATCCTTGTCAAAATGCACAAAGTTTCAAACTTTAATTTTCAAAGGTTTATTACACTAACCGAAGTTTTGATTTTCGGCAAATTAGTATGATTTAACTCATTGACGAAATCAAACTTTGTGGTATAATATGTATTGTAAAATTCAAAATTTATTGATAGGGAGTAATCGCCTTATGTGTGTTAAAGATGTCGTTGTTGAGAATCAGGTAGGACTTCATGCACGTCCCGCTACATTCTTTATTCAGAAAGCAAACGAATTCAAATCCTCTATCTGGGTAGAAAAAGAAGAGCGCAGAGCTAACGCAAAGAGCCTTTTAGGTGTTCTTTCACTTGGCATCTTGGGCGGTACTCAGATCAGAATTATTGCAGGCGGCACAGATGAGCAGGAAGCTGTTGATGCTCTTGCAAAGCTTGTTGAATCCGGTTTCGCTGAATAATAACAAGACTAAACTAACGGTGTACCGGAAGGTATGCCGTTTTTTAACTTTTTGACAAACAGTAATTTGTCGAACCAATTAACAATGTACAATGTACAATTTACAATCGTGCAGATGCAGCGATACAGGCAGTTCTTTGTAAATCATTGTACATTGTAAATTGTAAATTGTTCATTGACAAATTCTGATTTACCGAAAGGAGGTTGTTACCGTGAACGAAAAACTCAGGTCACTGCGTGCAAAGGCTATGCGTCTTCCCCTTGACCCCGGTGTATATATAATGAAAGATAAAAATAATAAAATCATTTATATCGGCAAGGCAAAAAAACTCAAAAACAGAGTCAGTCAGTATTTCGGTTCACAGAACAACCATCCGATCAAAGTCAGAAGAATGGTTGAAAATGTTGATGACTTCGATTTTATCGTAGTCAAGAGTGAGTTTGAAGCTCTTGTTCTCGAATGCAGTCTTATCAAACAGCACACTCCGAAATACAACATTCTTCTCAAGGATGACAAGGGTTATCATTATATAAAAATAGCAGGCAGGGACTGGAAGAACCTTTCAAGCGAAAAGCAGAAGCTCAATGACGGTGCAAAATATCTCGGCCCTTATACAAGCTCTGACTGTGTTTCCCGTTCCGTTGCAGAGGCACAGAAAATATTCCGTCTCCCCACCTGCGGAAAATTCTTTCCCGATGATATAAACAAAAAAGGCAGACCGTGTCTTAATTTCCATATAAAGCTGTGCAATGCCCCCTGTGGGGGAAAAGTCACCCGTGAAGAGCACAACACAGCCGTTGATAATGCTGTCAGGTTTATCACGGGAGGAAACGATGCACTTATCCGTGAGCTGAAAAAGCAGATGGAAGAGGCAGCGGAAAACCTTGAATTTGAAAAAGCTGCATCTCTCAGGGATTCCATTCAGGCAATTGAAAAAACTGCCGCAAAGCAGACTGTTGTTTCAATGAAGACAAAGGAACAGGATGTTTTTGCCGTTTGTGAATCGCTGGGTAAGGTATGTCTGTCCGTTCTTCGTTTTTCCGAGGGAAGACTTTATGACAGTGAATATTTCTTCACAAATGCCATTGACGATTTACCTGTGATAAGAGAAAAGCTGATTGCTGATTATTACTCCATGAGAAGCAACATCCCCTCAAACATTGCCGTTGACGGCGAAGTTGATGGAGTTGAAGCACTCAGTCGGATGCTCAGCGAGAAAAAAGGTAAGAATGTCAGAATCTACATCCCCGAAAAGGGTGAAAATGCGTCACTTATGACTATGTGCTCGGGAAATGCCGCCGAAAAGCTTGCACAGCATATCGGCAGAAGCGGAAAAACCGTTGCAGCACTCGATGAGCTCGCTTCACTCTTAGGACTTGAAGCTCCTCCTGAATATATTGAATCATATGACATATCTCACACCGACGGTGCTGACAATGTTGCAGGCATGATTGTTTTCAAAGGCGGAAAACCTCTCAAAAGTGCATACAGACGCTTTGAAATAAAAGGTTTTTCGGGACAGGACGACTACCGTTCAATGGCAGAGGTGCTCACACGCCGTTTCAACGAATACGAAAAAGAAAAGCACGAAACCCCGTCTGAGGGCTTCGGTAAAAAGCCCGATCTTATTCTCCTTGACGGTGGTATCGGTCAGGTCAATGCAGTAAAGCCCGTTCTTGATTCTTTCGGACTTACAGACATTCCCCTTTTCGGTATGGTTAAAGACAACAAGCACCGTACAAGGGCAATTGCTCACGGCGGCGGTGAAATTGCAATAAATGACAAACGCCGTGCATTCACTCTTGTTTCCGATATTCAGGAAGAAGTTCACAGATTCTCCGTTGAATACCATCGTCAGAAGCAGAAAAAGACTCTCACTGCAATGACACTCACGGAAATTGAGGGCGTAGGAAATGTAAGGGCAAAAAATATACTCAGGCACTTCAGAACCCTTTCAGCCGTAAGGAAAGCCACCGTTGAAGAACTCTGTGAAGTTGACGGTATCAATGAGAACACGGCAAGAAATATTTATAACCACTATCACAGGAATGAAAAAGATGATTAAAGCAATAATATTCGACCTTGACGGAACATTACTTGACACACTTCATGACCTTACAGACAGTGTGAATCATGTTCTTACAAATCACAATATGAAAAACAGAACCGTTGACGAAATCCGTTCATTTATCGGCAACGGTGTTCCCACTCTTATTGCAAGGAGTGTTCCCGCGGGCACTGATAAAGCCGTCACAGATGTATGTGTAAAGGAAATGGCGGAATACTATAAAGACCACGCAGATATAAAAACAAAGCCTTATGACGGCATAGCTGAGCTGCTTTCGGCACTGAATGAAAAGGGCATAAAAACGGCTGTTGTGACAAATAAGGTTGAAAATGCAGCAACTGTTCTGTGTAAAAATAAATTCGGAGATGTCTTTGACTGTGTAATCGGCGACAACGGCAAGGACAGGCTCAAGCCCTGTCCCGACAATGTTTTCAGAGCACTGGATATTCTCGGCTTTCCCCGTGAGGAGGTGCTTTACGCAGGTGATTCCGACGTTGATATGATAACGGCAGAAAATGCAGGTCTCAGGAGCATCGGCGTAACATGGGGCTTCCGTGATGAGGATGTTTTAAGAAAAAACGGTGCTGACTTTATTGTTCATTATCCCTCGGAAATTCTTAAAATTTTATAAATTTACATTTTACTATTGACAAAAACACTTATAAAATGCGATAATAGACAAAGGTATAGGAGAATTGTATGAGAGTTATTACAGGCACAGCAAAAGGAAGACGACTTATCACCCTTGAGGGTGAAGACATCCGTCCCACCGCCGCAAAGGTGAAGGGCGCTATTTTCAATTCAATCCAGTTTGATATTGAAGGCAGAAAGGTGCTTGACCTTTTCGCAGGCTCAGGTCAGCTCGGTATTGAGGCTCTCAGCAGATGGGCAGCAAAGGCATATTTTGTTGACCTTAACCGTGATTCGATAAAGGTTGTCACGGAAAACCTTGAACACTGCAAACTCAAGGATGATGCAAATGTGTTCAACGGTGACAGTCTTTCATTCCTAAAAACAACAAGAGAAAAGTTTGATATAGTATTTATCGACCCCCCTTACAAAAAACAGCTTGCTGAAAAGGCTCTCTCACTTGTTCTCAATGTCCTCAATGACGGCGGTATTATTGTCTGTGAAACAGATATAAGAGAAGAACTGCCCGAAAGCGTCGGAAATTATACTGTCGCTAAGCAGGACAATTACTCCAAAACAAAGCTCACAATCTACCGTTATGACGGAGACAATGAGTGAAAGGGTGAACCCCATGAAAAGAATTGCCGTTTATCCCGGCAGCTTTGACCCGGTAACAAACGGACATCTTGACATTATCAGACGGGCCGCTAAAATGTTTGATAAAGTCATTGTCCTTGTTTCATACAATGCAAAGAAAAACGGAGGCACATTCACACCTCCCGAAAGAGTTGAGTTCATCAGACGGTGCGTGAAAATCCCCAATGTCACAGTGGACTCCTATCAGGGACTTCTTGCTGACTATGTAAAAATCTCAGGTGCATCAGCCATAGTCAAGGGTCTCAGAGCTGTTTCGGACTTTGAGGTTGAATTCCAGCAGGCTCTTGTAAACAGACAGCTTGCTCCCGAGGTTGACACTGTTTTTCTTGTATCAAGCCTTGAAAACATGTACTTAAGCTCCAGCGCAGTCAAGGAAATCTGTCTGCTCGGCGGTGAAATAAACAATTTCGTTCCCGCTGAAATTGCAGACGACATAATAAAGAAAATCTCTAAAAAGGCAGATTAACCTGCATTTTTCGTAAGAAAGGTGCAAATAAATTCCAAAACGGAGGAACACAGAATGAATTACGAAGAAATTATTGAGAAAATTGAGGACATACTCGAAGAAGGTAAGCCTTCTTTCGGCGGCGGCGGAAAAATCAAAATCGACGGCGATGCAATCTATGATTGTCTCAAGGAGCTCAGTTCTTCAATTCCCACAGAAATCATCCAGGCAAGAAAGATTGTTGCTGAAAGAAGAGAAATTCTTCAGGCTGCTCAGGAAACAGCAGGCAAAATCGTAGCAGATGCACAGGCTAAGGCTGAAGCAATGACTCAGGAGCACGAAATCACAAAGGCTGCAAAGGATGCAGCTATCAAGATTCTCAACGAATCAAATGAAGAAGCAGACAGCATTCTTGCTCAGGCTAATGCAGATGCTCAGGAGCGTGAAGAAAGCGCTAAGAGATGGGCATATGAGATGCGTACATCTGCAAGTGAATTCGCAAAGAGCATTATGGGTGAATGCGACGAATACCTCACAAGAGATATCGAGCACTACACAAGAAGCCAGGAAAATGTACGTCTTGCACTCTCAAGACTTCAGAATGTTCAGATCAGAAGACCTGACGACGAAGAATAATCAAGTAATTTAATTTAAGCACCTTGCATATTAATTATTACAGATTATGCGAGGTGCTTTTATGTTTCTTGTTTCACTCAAATCCCTTAAGGGAAAATTTATTTTACTTTTTGCCGCTGTCCTGGCGGCTGTTATCGTCTGCTCAGTCATCTCACCTGACGGAAGCGGTGATAACGAAGATACATCACAGATAAACACCGTCAGCCTTTCGGCTTCAACTCAGGATGAACTGATTTCATTCATTTCCTCATTGGGCTACACCGTAAAGAATGAGCCTGACACAGTTGAAGAAATCATTATTCCCGAAGAATTCGACAATATTTACGAGCAGTATAATGAGCTTCAGAAGTCATCGGGGCTTGATTTGTCTCGGTACAAGGGCTGTACGGCAAAAAAATGGACATTCACTATAACCGATTATCCGGGCTATGAAGAGAGAGACTGCATAAAAATCAATCTCATCGTTTACGGCAAAAGGATTATCGGCGGTGATATATGCTCCGTCGAGCTTGACGGATTCATGACAGGACTGTTATAACTATGGCAAAAGAAAGACTTGACAAACTGATTTCATCACAGAGCATGATGACACGCTCGGAGGCTACAAAGCTTATCCGCTCGGGCAATGTAAAGGTAAACGGTGATGTGGTAAAGAACACTTCATCAAAAGCCGATACGGAAAATGATGTCATTGAGGTATGCGGTGAAGTCATCAATTACAAAAAACATATATACATAATGCTCAACAAGCCTCAGGGGGTTGTAAGCGCAAGCCGTGACAACTCGGAAAAAACTGTTGTAGACCTTGTGCCCGACAATCTGAAAAGACCGGGTCTCTTCCCTGCAGGCAGGCTTGACAAGGACACAACGGGCTTTGTCCTTATAACAGATGACGGTGACTTTGCCCACGACATACTCTCCCCGAGACACCATGTTGACAAAACATATCTCGCAGGAACAGACTGTCTTATTGACGAAGAATACCTTGTCAGAATGAGAGAAGGCATGGTCCTCGGTGACGAAAAACTTATGCCCGCAGAGATTGACCTTGTATGCGACTCCCCTTCTCCTGTTTACAGAATTGTTCTCAGAGAGGGCAGATATCATCAGATAAAACGCATGACAGGTGCTACAAACGCAGTGCTGACAAGCCTTAAAAGGATAAAAATGGGCAGTCTTGACCTTGACGAAACACTTGCCCCGGGCGAATGCAGAGAGCTTTCATCTGAAGAGATATCAATGATAAAAAACATGCAGACACTCACATCGTGACAGTGTCTGCTTTTTCTTTTTCGGCATTAGTGAAAATATACAACTGTCAATTTGACGAAAAGTGCATACTTAAAATTGGTAATAATCAATATATTAATATTCTGTATTAGAATATTAGACACTTTTTTCATGGTTTTACGAACTTTTTTTCTCAATAACTATTGCAATATTCTGAAAAAAGTGTAAAATGTATAGTAAAGCAATAGTAATATTGCATAAATGTGTTTAAAAAAGGGTTTAAGTCAGAAAGAATTCAGGAGGATATTTATATGTCGAACAGATTATTCCAGAGCGTGATCCACCAGATGAAAGACACCGTTGATTGTCCTATCGGTGTTATTGATGAAACAGGAACAATCATTGCATGCAGTGAGCTCGGCAAAATCGGCGAAGTGCTTGACACTGCTGTTGCAGAGCAGGTTTTCGCAGCATCGGAAGCTGTCTGCGTAAATGACATGTTTTTCAAGAGCTTCGGCTCACCCATTCACCCCGAATATGCAATTTTTGCAGGCGGAACAGATGAAGCTGCAAAAAAATATGTAGGCGTACTTACAGTTGCTGTCAGCAGCATCAAGCAGTATTATGATGAGAAATACGACAGAGGCAACTTCATCAAGAATGTAATGCTTGACAATATTCTCCCCGGAGACATCCACATAAAGGCAAGAGAGCTTCACTTCAACAACGAGACAACACGTGCCGTGCTTCTTATCAGAATCACAGAGCCCGGTGAAGTATCAATTTTCGATGTTATCCAGAATCTCTTCCCCGACAAGACAAAGGATTTCGTTGTAAACATTAACGAAACAGACATTGCTCTTGTCAAGGAAGTAAAGGCAAACATAGAATCAAGAGACCTTGAAAAGCTTGCACGTTCAATCGCTGATTCACTCGGTTCAGAATACTACACTCACACTCTTGTGGGTATCGGTACTGCAGTTGTCGGCATCAAAGACCTTGCACGCTCATTCAAGGAAGCTCAGGTAGCTCTTGAAGTTGGTAAGGTATTCGATACCGAAAAGACAATTGTAAGCTACGAAAATCTCGGTATTGCAAGACTTATCTATCAGCTTCCCACTACTCTCTGCGACATGTTCCTCAAAGAAGTATTCAAGAGAGGCTCTATCGAAAGCCTTGACCATGAAACCCTTTTCACAATCCAGAAATTCTTTGAAAACAATCTGAATGTTTCAGAAACTTCAAGAAAACTCTTTGTACACAGAAACACACTTGTCTACAGACTTGAAAAAATCAGAAAACTTACAGGTCTTGACCTTCGTGAATTTGATGATGCTATCGTCTTCAAAGTAGCACTTATGGTCAAAAAATACCTTGATGCCAACCCGGTGAAGTATTAATACTTCACCTTTTCGGGTTATATCGGTATCAAATCAAAAATGAGGTTTAATTTATGGTAGAATTCAGCGGAGTATCAAAATCGTATAACGGTGAATATGAAGCTCTGAAAAATGTTGATCTCACTATAAATGACGGCGAGTTTGTATTTGTTGTCGGTGCTTCGGGTGCCGGTAAAAGTACATTCCTCAAACTCATAATGCGAGAAGAAGTGCCTACTTCCGGTACTGTCACAATCAACGGTTACAATCTCAACAAGATGAAAAAACGCGACATTCCTTATTTCCGCCGCACAATGGGTATCGTTTTTCAGGACTTCCGTCTTATTCCCGACATGAAGGTTTACGACAACGTAGCTTTCGCTCTCAGAGTTACAGGCACAAAGGAGCGTGAAGTCCGTAAGAGAGTTACTCATGCCCTCGGCATGGTAGGTCTTCTTAACAAGACACAGTCTCTGCCCAAGGAGCTTTCCGGCGGTGAACAGCAGCGAGTTGCAATTGCAAGAGCACTTGTCAACAATGCAGACCTTATCATTGCTGACGAGCCCACAGGTAACATTGACCCTGCAATGAGTGTCGAAATCATGGACCTTCTCAATCATATCAACAAGGCAAACGGTACAACAATCGTTATGGTTACACATGCACATGACCTTGTCAGACAGTATGACCACCGAATCGTTGTTCTCAAGGAAGGCGAGCTCATCGCAGACGGCTATGACAGAGACAAGATTCTCGGTCTTATCAATCCCGATGTCGTCCCCACAGATGCAGGCTTCTACAATGCGCCAAACGAATTCGACGATGTTGAAAAATTTATTTTCACATACGGTCAGGAGGATGTGCCTATCGAGGAGACAATTCCTCAGGCTCCCGAAGCACCTGAAACGGAGGTTACTGAGCCTGAAATACTTGACGGCCCTTCACTCATGGAAGGCTTTGAAGAGCCTCCTCTTGTTATTGAGCCTCAGCCTCAGGAAGAACCCGCGAAAAGCTATTCAATAACAGATGATGAAGAAATCAGTTCTATACTTGCCGCATTTGCAGCTTCAAGTGCAGCAAGAACAAAAAAGACTGATGAAGCCGCTGAAGAGGAAGAAGCTCCCGCAGAAACTGCAGAAGCTGAGCCTGTTCAGGCAGAAAATACATCCGATACTGCATCGGAAGATAACGGAGGTGCAGTATGAGCCGTAAAAACAATCTGAACAAAGGGCGCTTCAATCTGCGCTATCTTACAAAAGAAGGCTTCAGAAATGTCCGTATACATAAGCTTATGACAGTGGCATCAATCACAGTTATGCTCTCCTGTCTGCTTCTTATCGGCGGAGCTTATCTTATCTATGAAAACATACAGTCTGTTATTGACCGTGTCGGCGAGCAGAATGTTGTCATGGTATTCATTCAGGATGAATGCTCTGACGAAGATGAAGCTGCACTGGGTGACAAAATCATGCAGACTGAAAATGTAAAAGACTGCGTCTTTATTTCAAAGGATGAATCCTACGAAACAATCCTTTATGATATGGGTGACTCGGCTTCAGTGCTCAAGGATATAGGAAGCGATTTCCTGCCTGATGCATATAAGGTCACAATAATTGATATGGAGAAATTCCCCGATACTGTCAACACAATGAAGTCATATGAGAATGTTCTCCATGTAAGAGAAAACGGTGAGCTTGCATCCCGTATAGCAAGCATACAGAATGCCGTCGGTCTTGTGAGCATCGTCATAGTAATTATTCTGCTTGTTGTTTCATTGTTCATTATTGCAAACACAGTCAGAATCACAATGTTCTCAAGAAGCCTCGAAATCAGCATCATGAAGGCTGTAGGTGCTACAAACTGGTTTATCAGATGGCCATTTATCGTCGAAGGCGTTATTATAGGTCTTCTTTCGGCACTGTGTGCATACGGACTTGTATTCGCACTCTACTTTGCAGCTGAAAAGGTGCTTGCTACAATGTTTGCAATCCTCGGCAACACAATGGTTCCCTTTAAGGACTGTGCTGTTACACTTATCATCACATTTGCTGCAACAGGTATTGTCACAGGTGCAGTAGGCAGCTTTATTTCACTGGGAAGATATCTTAAGGAACACGGAAAGGTGGTAAACAATGAATAAATTCTTTTTCAGAAACAGAAAAATATCATTTATCCTTTCACTTGTTCTCATTTTTTCAATTCTGACATGTTATTCGGTTTCGGCAAACACAACAATTGATGAATACAAGGATAAGATTGCTGAATATGAAGAAAAAATTGATGAAGCTCAGGGCAAAATTGACGCTCTGAAAGGTGACATCAGCCAGGTTCAGGAATATATTGAAGAGCTTGATAAACAGGTTGCAATGTATCAGGAGCAGATTGATGTATACAACGGCCAGATAGGTGCATATCAGGATACAATCGATGACTATGAAGCTCAGAATGAAGAGCTTGAAGCTAAGATTGAAGAGCTTAACAAGCAGATTGAGGAATGTAATGCTCAGATCGATGAAATGAATGCTCAGATTGACGACAAGTATGACGAACTCAAAGAGCTTATCAGAACAAACTACATCAACGGTGAAACATCTGCAATTGAAGTTCTTCTTCTCTCAGATGACTTCTCTGACTACCTTACAAAGGTTCAGTTTGTCAGCAGTCTTGCAGACTATGAGCAGGGACTTATCGACGGCATAAATGACGATATCGAAAAGGTTGATGCCACACTTGCACAGATTGATACAGACAAAGCAACAATCCGTGATATTCAGGCAGATATCGATGCAAAAATCAAAGAAATCGAAACACTGCAGGATGCTGTTGAAGAAAACAAATCAAAGGTTCAGGCTAATCAGGACATAATCCAGGCAAAGGTTGATGAAAACAGCAACTATCTTGCAAGCCTTAACAATGAAAGTGCTGAATATGAGGCAATGATTGAAGAATATGAGGCTGCAATTGCTCAGTTTGACCGTCAGATTCAGCAGATGCTTCAGTCTAACGGTTCATCAGGTTCCGGTACACTTACAAACTCATCAGGACTTATCTGTCCTCTTCAGTACTCAGGTGTTTATGTAAGCTCCCCCTTCTACAGAAATTCAGACGGTTCATACCACGGTGCTCTTGACCTTTGCACCTACGGCGGAACATACGGCAAGAATATTTCTGCTGCAGAAAGCGGTAAGGTTATTACAGCATCATATCACTGGAGCTACGGCAACTATGTTGTAATCGACCACGGTAACGGTCTTTCAACACTTTATGCACACTGCAGCTCCCTTGCAGTCAGCTCAGGTCAGTCAGTATCCAAGGGACAGACAATTGCTTATGTCGGAAGCACAGGCAATTCCTCAGGTCCTCACCTTCATTTTGAAGTCCGTATCAACGGCTCAAGAGTCAACCCTGCAGGATACATCAGTGTATAAGAATACGGTGAAATATGCATAAAAAAATCTCCGTGGGACTTTGTCTCACTATTGCAATAATCACACTCGTTGTCACGGCAATCATCACGACAGCCGTGACAATGAATATATACAGCGGTCTTGTTTCAGACCTTCCCGAAAGGGAGAACATGTATGCGGGACTTGCTGAAATTGACAGCATAATAAGAAAGAACTACTACGGCACTGCTGAAGAAGAAATCGCAAATGACGGAATTTCTGACGGCTATCTTTCATCCCTTACAACAGGCCGTAATTATCACATGACAGCTGCTGAATATGCAGAATACAAAACAGTTCAGAGCGGCAAGGATGCTGACGGCAATGCTGTTGTCACAGTCGAATTTCAGAAGTTCAACAATGCAGGTTATATCAAAATCTCAGATTTTACGGATATGACTGCAGATGAATTCAGCAAGGCTGTTACTTCCCTTCGCAATGACGGCGTTTCAGGGCTGATTATTGATGTCAGGAATACTGACAGCATAAACATCTCAGCAGCAGCAGAAATCGTTGATATTCTTGTACCTCTTGCAACAGAGGGCACACAGTCAATTGCAACTGCAGTTGATAAGAACAACAAGAATATTCAGATTTTTGCAGCAGATTCGGAAAGCTCTGATTTACCCGTTTCGGTCATAGTCAATGATAAAACTGCAGGTGCAGGTGAGCTTCTTGCATGCGACATCAGGGACTTCGGCAAGGGAACGGTTGTAGGTACAACCACTGCAGGCAACGGCACATATCAGCAGATATTTGAGCTGTCAGACGGAAGTGCAGTTGTGCTTACAGTTGCAAAGCTTCTTCCTTACACAAGCGGCTGCTACGACGGCACGGGAATCATTCCCGATTATGAGGTACAGCCTAAAGGTACCCCCTCCGAGCTTAAGGATGATGTGCAGTTCATGCGAGCTTATGCTTCTGTCAATACACTTATAAAGTAAAAAATACACCGATAATGCGATTGTTTTGCATTATCGGTGTTTCTTGTTATCCGAGCTTTTTACGGAGCTCCTGAAGAATAACCTTTTCACGGCGTGACACCTGAACCTGTGTCATGCCGAGTTTTTTTGCCGTAACGGTCTGTGTGAGACCCGAAAAATATCTGCACTCCACAAGCATTCTGTCCTTTTCAGACAGCTTTTCCACAGCCGCCTTCAGGGCAATTGCATCACCCATTTCCTCTGTCGTATCACCGAGAGTGATGTCCTGCTGTGGACATTCTCCGTTTTCATCGTCAACAGTCAGTGACAGAACAGGTAATGATGCACAAAGAAGCTGTGATGCTTCGGCAACCTCATATCCTGTCTTTTCGGCAAGCTCACTTATGCTGGGCTCTCTGCCCATCTCATTTGCAAGCTCGTCCCTTATTTTCATAAGATATCTTGCTTTTTCCTTATCACTTCTGCCGACCTTTACTGCTCCACCGTCACGGAAAATCCTTTTGATTTCCCCTATAATGGCAGGCACGGCATATGTTGAAAACATAAAGCCCTTCGTCTCATCAAAGCCGTTTGCAGCCTTCAGAAGCCCTATACAGCCTGACTGAACAAGATCCTCATATTCCACACCTCTGCCTCTGAAACGGTTTGCACAGGCATGTACAAGCCCCATATTTGATTGCACAAGAGTGTTTCTCTCCCGTATATCACGCTTCATTACCGTTCTTTCCCCGGATATGCTTGTAAATTGTGACAGTTGTACCTACTCCTTCTTTTGAAACGACTTTCAGCTTGTCTGAAAAACATTCCATGACGGAAAACCCGAGTCCGCTTCTGTCATCCCCGCCTGTTGTGAACAAAGGCTCACGGGCTTTGCTTACATCGGCAATCCCTATACCCTTGTCCCTTATTCTGACAATCAGCGTGTTATCTTCCGTCAATGAAGCTGTTATGTAAATCTTTCCCGGTATGCTCAGATATGCATGTACAATACAATTTGTCACAGCCTCACTGACAAAGGTCTTTATGTCGGATATTTCCTCAACCGTCGGGTCAAGCTGTGCCGCAAAGGCAGCGACGGCAACCCTGCAGTAGCTTTCGTTGACTGAACGGGAATCAACCGTCAGCCTCATTTCATTTATTTTTTTCAATATTATCAATCCCTTTCAAATGTTATCAGGCTGCCGAGTCCTGACATTCTCATAATTTTTTCAACCGTATCGGGCATATGCACCACATACACCTCACACCCGTAAACGAGGGCTGTTTTATACCGTCCCATCACAAGCCCTACCCCCGAAGAATCCATAAAATGAACATCACGGAAATCAAGCTTCAGCACAGACGGCATGATCCTCTGTAATTCAGAATCAATTGCTTCCCTTATATTTTTTGATGTATGGTGGTCTATATCGCCGCTTAAAAAAACTGTCAGCATGTCCTTTTCCGCTTTAAACAGTACCTGCATATTATTTCCTCCGATAAGAAAAAGTCTGTATATATAATACAGACCTTCAGTGAAAAAACATGTCTTAATATGTCGTTTGTGTTCCTTTATTTTTTAATGTGTCATTTATTGTACTATTTATTTTATAAGTCCTGTTTATTGTACATATATTCAGATATAATAAAGACAGAAAAAAGAAAACGGAGGAAAACACAATGAAAAAAAACACATCAAAAAAAAGCACATCAGGCAGAATTCAGGTTTCCCTTCTCTGCATAATGTGCATTGCAATTCTTATTGTTTCATTCATGGCTCTTGTTAAAATGGAAAACAACATTCACGGAATGATGGTTTTCGCATGGGGCAGCCTGATGAATCTTATCATTTTTTCAAGCGGTATGAGTCACATCAGGAATACAATCAGATGCGTGTAAGTCCGTCAGCAACAAATCTGAACTTCATAGAATTCTCTGCTCCGTACAGCTCAAATGCACCTGTACGGGAGCTGTAATTCTTACTGTAATAAACAGTATCACCGACACAGCGGCAGGTGTAAACATTTTCGTCAATCATTTCACCCGTTCTGCCGTTCTTAACAGAATAAAGACTGCCGTCGGTCATGATAAAAAACAGTCTGTCGTCATCTGACATATACATTTTGCCTACACCGTTTGCAAGCAGAACAGCCTCAGACCTTCTGTAGCTGTACAGCTTCCCGTCGGCAGATGTGTAATAAATATATTTTCCGTCAGAGGAAGCATACATATCGGAAGCTCCCGAGCAGACAACATCATTCTTATTTTTTCTGAAGCTGCATATCTCACCGTCAGATTTCAGGTATACGACACCTTTATCCGTCAGGGTATAATTGACAACACCCGATGAGATATCTGTTCTTGTCATGTCCTTATTGATATATGAGAGAGAATAATCGTTGACACCGTCTGCATTGACATAAAGAAGATTTGTCAGCTTCTTTTCAGGATAAATATATACTGTTCCGGATGAGTTGCAAAGAGATGCATTTGTCGTGATATGGACAGGAACAGCCTTTCCTTGAATCAGACGGACCTTACTTTTACCGGTTTCAGACATATATGAGTAAGCACCGTCATTGAAAATAACGGAAGAAACATCTGATGAGAAACAGAAAATACCCGTATCAACCTCTGAACAGATTTTACTTCTGACCGTACCGTCAGCATTCAGAAGATACAGCGAATTGTCTGCTGAAAGGACATATATAAGCGAAGAATCATCGGAAACAGCAACGGGAATATAGTTGTCTGCAAGATATACGGGTTCATCCCCTGCATAAATATAAAGCTTTGAAACATTATCAGCTTTCTTTGAATAGAGAATAATTTTTCCGTCGGGAGAAACTGCAACAGACTCCACATTTTCATCAACGGTAACAGCCTTCAGCCTTGATGTATCTGTTCTGTACATGAAGCCGTCAGTTGCAATATACACAACGGCATCACCGTTATGGGACATAACAAAATTGCTTGTGCAGTTGTCGGCAATCCGCTCAACTCCGCTATCGGTAACATAATACAAAGAATAGGATGAGCCCTCTGACATAAGGACAGCACCGGAAACCTTGTCATCACAGTACCTTACTCTGGCAACACTTTTTCCGGGAACAACATCCCTGAGAGCCTTATCACCGCAAAGGACAACAGCTCCTGTCTGCACAGGTGAATAATAAAAACTTATCTGTTTTCTCAGATCAATCGAAAAAACAGCCGTCAGCAACAGAATGACAGCCAGAATAACAGATACACAATAAATATATACACGGGATTTAAGAATAAAAACCTTTTTGCCGGTATTTCTGCCTTTCACAAATTAACACCACCTGTCAATAGATTAACATTTAAAAAGATTATTTGTCAAGAATATAATTGATTTTTACAGATAAAATAATATTTTTCATAAAACTTACAGTAATCTTATTTACAAATCAAAAAAAGTATTGTATAATACTTGTGTATAAATTTTTCCGACAGGAGGAAAATCCACATGAAAAAATTCAGAAAAGCCCTTGCATTGGTTCTTTCAATGCTTATACTTCTCTCTGTTTCCCCCATCGCAGCTTTTGCTGAAGAGACTCAGGAAGAAGAAAACACTGTTGCTGAAGCAGTATGGTACACTTCATACGGCATCAGGAAGGGTGAAGGCACTGTTGCAGAAGCTGTTGCAAACGTCAAGACAGGCGGTAAGATTCTTCTTCAGAAGGATATCACAGCTGATGCAGGCATCACACTTACAGTCAACGCAACAATTGACGGTGCAGGCTACACAATCACAAGAAGCGACACATTTGACGGCGTAATGTTTACTGTTGCAAACGCTGCAACTCTTACTCTTACAAACATTACAATTGACGGCAATGCTGACAATTACCCCGGTCAGACAGATTCAATCATTGCAATCACATCAGGTCAGCTCAACCTTACAAAAGGTGCTGTACTTACAAAGAACAGCGCAAGAATCATCAGCGGCGGCGCAATCAAAGCAGGCCCCACTGATGCAACATCAACTGCATCTGCACTCATCATCATGAATGAAGATGCACAGATTTCAGACTGTATTGCCAACAACGGCGGTGCTGTATATCTCGGTTACAACTCAAAAATGGTTATGAACTCAGGTTCAATCACAAACTGTAAGGCATCTTATGACGGCGGTGCTGTATCTGTAGCAACAGCTTCATCTGAATTCACAATGGCAGGCGGCGAAATCAAGGGCTGCTCATGCTCACTCAGAGATACAGGCTATGCAGGCAGTGCTGTTTATGCAGGCTACGGTATTACAAATATCACAGGCGGCACAATCACAGGAAACACAAACATGTCAGACCTCGGCGCTGTTTATGTTGCTCAGACAGCAACAGTAGGCATCGGTAATGCAGCTTATATTCTCGGCAACGACGGCAGTGCAGCAGAATCAAACGTATATATTGAAGACAATGCTGTTCTCAATATCAATCCTGCATTTGCAGAAGGCTCAAAAATCGGTGTTTCAACATCTGACAAATTCGCTGAAGGCGACACTGTAAACCTCGATTTCATCAACTATTCAGGCGATGTGATGGGTTACATCTACAACGACGCTGACGGTTCAACATTCTACAACTCAAACGGTGTTATCACACTTATCCAGTGCATCACAGTCACATTTGATCCCGGCAACGGCTCATGTCCCGTAAAGTCAAAGCTTTACCCCGTTGACGTTGACTTCGGTCCTCTTCCCGAATGTGACGAAAGAGAAGGCTTTGAATTCCTCGGCTGGTACACAGCAACAGATTCTCTTGTTACTGAAAGCACAGCTGTTTCATACTACGAAGACATCACTCTCTATGCAAAATGGGAAAACCTCAATCAGGTTGACAATCATCCCTTTGCATTCATCGGACGTTTCTTCGAAAGAATCGGTGAGCTTATGAGATCAGTTTTCCATTTCCTTGAAAACCTCTTCACAGGCAACGGTAACGACGAGCTTGAAAACCTTCCCAAATAAAAAACTACAGAACGCACGGTTTCTGCCGTGCGTTTTCTTTTAGGATGAAGATAATGAATACACTATATATTTCAGACCTTGACGGAACACTTCTCGGCAAGGATGCAACGCTCAGCAGTGAAACAGTCACGGGACTCAACAGGTTAATCAGCAACGGAATCAATTTCACCGTTGCGACAGCCCGTACAAGTGCAACTGTTATTCAGATGCTCAGTGAAACCGATATATCACTGCCCGTCATCCTCATGAACGGTGTTTGCATATATGACATAAAAAAGCAGGAATACATTGTTACGGAAATAATCAGCAACAAAGGCAAACGGGTTCTTCTCGATGTAATCAGGCAACATATCGGTACGGGCTTTGTTTATACAATAGACAACAACCGTCTTTCCACATATTTTGAGAATGCCGACTCCCCTGCAGCAAAAGCATTTATTGAAGAGCGTGAGAGAATATACGGCAAAAAATTTACAAAGGTTGATTCCTTTGAAGCCTGCTATGACAAATCAATTGTGTATTATTCCATTGATGACAAGCAGGAAAAGCTCACAGAAGCCTGTGAAGAGCTGAAAAAGTGCGATGACCTGCATGTTGAGTTTTACCGTGATATTTACAATACTGACCACTGGTATCTTGAAGTATGCTCGACTTCAGCATCAAAGAAAAATGCAGTAATAACACTCAGGAAGCTCCTCGGTGCTGAGAGAGTAATTTCCTTCGGTGACAACCTCAATGACATACCGTTGTTTGAAGCAAGCGATGAAGCCTATGCAGTCGGAAACGCTAAAGAGGAAGTAAAAAAAGCTGCAACAGGTGTCATAGGTTCAAATACTGACAACGGTGTTGTCAGATTTATAGCAGAATCCATATAATAAAACAACAAAAAAACTCCGGTCAGACCGGAGTTTTATCTTTTTATGATTATCTGAGCCAGGAGATGTCGGACATGTTTGCATAATTCTCCGCACCGTAGAGGAAAAGCAGCTCTGTTATGCCGTTTGCTTCAATAAGCTCTGTTGTGCTGAGTCTGAAGTAACGAAGGTCAACAAGATAGATTTCCTCATAGTTTTCGCAAAGGAATGTAGCGAAGCAATGGGAATATGAATCCTTGACAACAAGAAGCTTCTGTCCGTTTGTGACGCTCTTGTTTTTTATCGTAACAAGTGCATGGTTGCCGTTGAGAAAAACAGGATATTTGTCCATGTTCTCATCATGCTCATAGAAATACAAGGAGTCGTATGTTTTCTTTTCTGAGATATCGTCAACAGTTACTTCATATTCATAGCCGTTGGCTGAATGACGGATTTCAACAGTATCGGGCTTTTCAAGCCACAGACCGCTTTTTGAATAATTCGTTCCGTAGAAATCCTCAAGAACCTCAGTTTTTGCAAACTCAGTAACAGGTGTCAGACCTTTGTGCTCACAGAATTGCTTATACATAAGGTATGAGCCCTCTGTTGTAAGATGATGGTCTGTTTTGAAATAAATCTGAGCATTCTCCTTATTCTCCATGAACACTTCACGAAGGTCAAGAAGCTGTACACCGTCCACATTGCCTGCATACTCAAAGATTTCATCATCGTGATATTCCTTGTGATTTGCAGGAAGAACATCCTCCATAATATATCCCGGCGTGGGAACAACAATGAGAGTTGCAGGAAGACCGCTTGTTTTTACAAATTCGCTGATAATTTCACCGTTACGCTGTGTACGGTTAAAATCAATCTCATCAGGGTCTGCAATAAGGTAACCGTCATCGCATTTATAAACGCCGCTGACACCGTTTCTGCCGGTGATAAGGTTAAAATACGAATTGATACCCACAAAAGCATCTCTGAAAGGGAACTGGTCTGAAACAAAAGTCTCAATATCCTTGAACCATGTACCGTCGAAAAGTGCCTCTACACTGAAAGAGGGAAATACTGAGAGTACTCTCTTCTCATTTTCGGAATAATCTTTTTTAGGAAGTGCCGCAAGAAGCACTGCAAAAACAAAGATGAACACCAGGAATATACCGCTGATAATATGCTTTGATTTTTTCATGGTGTCCCTCCTTAAAATCTGAAATACAGGAACGGATTGTAACTTGAGCTGACAAGTGATGCCGTTGCAAGGACAAGTACAGCAATGACAGAAACACACTGCAATACAAAGCTCCATGTTTTATCCTGAGTCCTAAAATAAAGCTTCTTCCATACGGGCAGACTTGCACCGATTCCGATAATGATAACGGGAAGATATGAAAGAACAAGTGAAAGTGCATCACCACTGACAATTCCGTAAGTGCCTGTAAACAGACGGACAATGAATGTTCCCATTTCACCTATTTCAGTGAAATCAAAAACAACCCAGCCCATAATAATGAAGAAAAGTGCATAAACATGACGGAAAAATGCAGGAAGTCTGTCGAGAATCTTCTTAAGCAGGAATTTCTCAATAATGAGAAGTACACCGAAGTATACACCCCACAATACAAAATTCCAGCTTGCACCGTGCCACAGACCCGTAAGCATCCAGACAACCATTGTGTTGAACACCTGACGGGGCTTGCCTTTTCTGTTGCCGCCGAGAGGAATATAAACATATTCCTTGAACCAACTGCTGAGTGAAATGTGCCATCTTCTCCAGAAATCTGTTATACTCTGTGAAACATAAGGGTATTCAAAATTCTGAACAAACTCAAAGCCGAAGAAATTGCCGAGTCCCCTTGCCATATCGGAATAGCCTGAGAAATCAAAATAAATCTGCAGAGTAAATGCAATTATACCTATCCAACTGCCGATTATACCGCTTTCGGTATCGCCCTTGAGCTGTGTCCAGAGAAGACCCATCTGATTTGCAATAAGAACCTTCTTTGCAAGACCGAGTGCAAACAGCTTGACGCCCTTTGCAAAAAGCTCTGTAGTTTCCTTTCTGTGCTGAAGCTGATACTCGACATCAATATATCTGACGATAGGACCTGCAATAAGCTGAGGAAAGAGAACAACATAGGTTCCGAAGGTGATGTAATTCTTCTGAACCTCACAGTTACCCCAATACACATCAATGATGTAGGACATTGTCTGGAATGTGTAGAATGAAATGCCGATAGGGAGTGCAATTTCCGGTACGGCTATTTCAAGTCCGGGGATTTTATTGAACATTCCCAGAGCAAATCCCGTATACTTGAAGAAACCGAGCATGCCGAGGTTAAAAATAACATTCAGAACAAGAATGACTTTTTTAATTTTCTGTTTGTCCTGCCATTTGCTGAAAAGCAATCCCGTTATGTAGTTAACGGTTATTGCAAACAGCATCAGGAAAACATAAGCAGGCTCTCCGAAGCCGTAAAACAGTATACTGACGACAAAAAGCCACAGATTTTTAACTTTTCGGGGAATAATGTAGTACACTGCCAGAACAATGGCAAAGTACACAAACATAAATAATAAACTGCTGAAAACCAAGGAACTCTCTCCTCTTTAATTATGCTGTAAAGTATGAATTGAATATTTCTGTGAGTGAATCGTAATCGGGAGAAAGGAACATTGCGATGTAGTTGCCGTTCTTCTGAACCTCGCATTTCTGAGCAATTGCATAGTTCTCAGCATCATAATTCTGAGACTGAACCTTTACTTCACCGATACGGTTGTTCATTTTTTCTTCAATTCTCTTAAGGGCATCTGCATCCTTTGCCTCTACCATGATGACTTCCTCAGGGAAAACACCGTCCATTGTCGTATAGCATGCAGATGAAGCGATGTCCTCTGCTGCGATGCCGTAAAGGTCAAGAAGCGACTGTGCTTCAAGGCTGATGGGGTCTGCAGGTGAAAGCTTTTCAATCATTTCAGCCTTGACTGCGGCAAGGTCAACTGTTACAGCTGCATTATTCTGTTCACCTGAAGCATCATCCTGTGAACATGCTGCAAAAGAGAAAACCATAATTAAAGCGATTAAGAGAGATACGATTTTTTTCATTTTTTTAGCTCCTGACTTTTATATTTTATCCTACTGCTTCGGGTGTCTTTTCGGGAAACGCCTCAGCATTTATTGCATGTGTTTTAAGGTAATCTGCCCATTTCTGACAGCCCTCATTTGTAAAGTGCATACCCATGTCATCTGCATCACTGCAGTAGGATACTTTCAGTGCACCGTTATCGTCGTACATGACTGATGCCACATCAAGGAAATACCAGCCCATTTCCTCGCACATTTCAAGAAGCATGCCGTTGTATTCCCTGATAGAATCATTGTTGAGCTTTTTGCCGTTTCTGTTACTGTTTGCAGTAATGGGTGTCATTGACTGCACAAAGATAACCGCATCGGGAGACTTTTTAAGGATTCTGCCCACAAGCTCCTTGTAATTTTCAATGGATTCTTCCTTTGAATAAAGACCGATATCATTCATACCCAGCATGATAAACACTTTTTTAGCCCCTGAGTTTGCAATGCAATCTTCAATGAGCATCTTTGTGCCCTGATATGAGGGATGCACGGATTCACCCGACACCTCCCACAGTGCGTTAGCCGCACCGAGACTGCCCGAGGTGAAGAATTTTGCACCGCCGAGTTCATTTGTTGATGCATTATAATAATTAAGCTTGAGGCTTACAGAATCGCCGACAAATGCGGCATCATCAAAGTAGCTTTTGTCAACCCTTGAGCTTTCAGGCACAAGACCGCTTCCCTGTCCTGCTGAAACAGCCGTGTCCTCGCTTGTCTGCTCAGCTGCAGGATTTTTTTCATTGTTTTCTTTGTCATTTCCCTGTGCACAGGATGAAAAAAGCACACAGAAAAGCATAATAAGAGCAAGAATTTTTATCTTCATAAAAATCTCCTTTCTCAACAAACCATAATTAAATTAATTATATCATTATTATAT
>JAFUIY010000028.1 GCA_017473925.1 Clostridia bacterium
CCTTTGTACGCCTTCGGGCAAAGCAAAAATCAAGCAATTGCTTGATTTTTGTGAAGTTTATTCATTCTACGCATTTTTCCCTATCCCCTGAAAAAGGAGCTGCATTTTTTTACAGCTCCTTTTTTGTATATAGACTGCTGTCTTATATATATTTCTGATATTCTTCAACTGCCTTTTTATCGCATCTTTCGTTTTCTGGGTGTCCTGCATGTCCTTTTATCCACTTGAATTCGACTTTATGAATCCCGAGAAGTGTCAGTAGCTCTTCCCATAAATCAACATTGAGTGCAGGCTTGCCGTCGCTTTTTTTCCAGCCCTTTTTCTTCCAGCCGTAAACCCATCCCTTGAGCACTGCATCGCATACATATTTTGAATCGGATACAACAGTCACTTCACAGGGTCTTTTCAGTGCTTTAAGCCCCTCTATAACTGCTGTCAGCTCCATTCTGTTATTTGTTGTGTCTTTGTTTCCGCCTGAGATTTCTCTCTCATGTTCTCCCATTCTCAGTATTGCACACCATCCGCCGGGACCGGGATTTCCTGAGCATGCACCGTCGGTGTAAAGCATTATTTTTTCTGCCATAGATATACCTCGTTTCTTTTTTCAGTATACCAAAAATTTGCGTTTATGTAAAGTCCCCGTGATTATTTTTATATCTGTTGTAAATAATATAATTACAATATTTTTCAGTAGGTGAGTTTATGAAAGCAGTTGTTATGGCAGGAGGAGAGGGAGCAAGGCTCAGACCTCTCACATGTACTCTTGCAAAACCGATGATTAAATTAATGGACAGACCTGTCCTCGGACATGTGTTTGAGCTTCTTATAGAAAACGGCTTTGACGAAATCGCAGTTACAACAAGATACCGCAGTGAGGATATCGAAAGCTTTGTTGAAGCGTATGAATCAGATGCAGAGATTTACTGTGTGCCTGAGGAAAAGGTGCTCGGCACTGCAGGAAGCGTAAAGAATGCTGCAAGGGAATGGGAAGAGCCCTTTCTTGTAATCTGCGGTGACTGTATATGCGATATTGAGCTGTCAAAGGTTATGCTATATCATAAAAGTATTATGGCAGATATTACAATTGTCTGCAGTACTGTCGTTAATCCCTGTGAATACAATACGGTAAATCTCAACCGTAACGGCAGTGTTGACAGCCTTTCGGAAAAGCCTGACTGGAGCCATAATTCCTCTGACCTTGCAGATACGGGGATTTATGTTATCAATCCTGCTGTCCTTGATATGATTCCCGATAATGTTCATTATGATTTCACGGGACATCTTTTTCCCGACATGATGAATGAGGGAAAGAGACTCTACGGCTATCAGACAGATGCTTACTGGTGTGACATTGCAGATATAAAGAGTCTGAGAATGTGCATCAGGGATATGATGAGTCATAAAATCAAGGTAAATATGCCTGATTGCAAAAACGGAATTTTTTCCGAGGGAAAGGTGCCTGACGGTGATTATACAATTGTCCCGCCCGTATATATAGGCAGAAATGTTCATATTGGTGAAAACAGTGTTATTGGTCCTTTTACCGTGCTCGGCAACGGTGTTTCTGTTTCCGAAAACACAAGAATCAAGAAATCCGTTATAGGCAGAAATACAAATATCGGCTCAAACTGTGACCTTATAGGTGCCGTTACGGGTGATAACAGTACAATAAAATCAAATTCTGTCTGTCTTGAAGGCTCGTGTATCGGTGACGGATGTGTAATCAACAGCGGTTCAACGATCAATAATAATGTCAATGTATGGCCCTCAAAGAATATACCTTATCGTTCTGTTGTTATGGCAGACCTCCGTGACGGGCAGAATGAATATGACCTGCTTGACGGTGACGGAATCAGCGGTGTGACCTTTTCCGAGCTGTCATGCGAAAGATGCTGCCGTCTCGGTGAAGCCGTTGCAAGCTCCTCATGCGGCGGTAAGGTCGGTATCGGTTATGACGGTACAAAGGCGTCAAAGGCACTTGCCATGGCTGTGCTTTCAGGGCTTATCTCAGGCGGCAGCATGATATCCGATTTCGGTGTATGCTTCGCATCTCAGATGGGATTTTTTGTTTCATTCCGTTCCCTTGACTGCGGAATTTATATTTCAGCCACACCTAAAAAGACACAGATTAACCTTTTCGGTGCATACGGAATGCCTCTTGGCCGTAAATATGAAAGGGAAATTGAATCAAGATACAAAAGAAGCGACTTCAGACGCTGTTCAGGTATGGAGTGTAATGATGTAAGGGATATGAGCTCTGTTGCTGATGTTTATGACGGACAGCTCCTGACTCTTGCAGGGGAGTCTCTATCGGGGCTCGGTGTTACCGTTAAAAGTCCTAACAGCATGATAAGACATTCTGCAGAAAAGTGCCTTTATCTTCTCGGAGCAGATGAATCAACTCTTCCTGAGTTTTCCGTTGATTATACGGGTAAAATTGCATCAGCAAGGGATGAAAACGGCAGGTTTATTTCTCATGAACAGCTTCTTCTTTGTGCCTCGGTTTATGAGCTCGAAAAAGGAAGAAACATCTGTGTACCTTTCACAGCACCCGTATGTATTGACGATATAGCTCAGGTGAATAAAGCCGTCGCATACAGAATAGGTCAGTCACCAATGTCCGAAACAGGTGAAAACGAAGCTGTCACATCAAGAAGATGCACATGGGCATTTGACGGTCTGTCACTTATCTTCAGAGTTCTCGGCATAATGAAAAAGGAAAATAAAACTCTTGCTTCTCTTGTTGACTCTCTTCCGACGCTCAATATTGTCAGCCGTACTGTAATTTCTGCAGTGCCTCACTACAGAATTGCTTACCTTATCGGTGCAGATGTGGGTAAAGACTCGAGAGGTATCAGAAAAACCGATAATAAAGGCTCTGTTGCAGTGATTCAGACGGGAGCAGGCAGACTTCTGAGAATCGTTGCAGAAGCCGATACAATGGAGGCTGCAAAGGAGCTTTGCGACTTTACTGAAAAGAAAATTAACGGTGATAGTCTTGACATATATCATCATAAAGTGTAAAATATACTGTAATGTGGATTAGTATGTATATATTAAAAATATTATAAGCCTCAGCAGGAGGCTTTACATAAAATTATTAAAGAAAAGGAGTAACTGATGAGTAACCAGAAACAGAATAAAGATTCCGCTTCAAAGGGTGCTGACAAAGTCAAGCGTTACGGCAAGTATTATAAGACCGTAAAGCCTTCTTCAAAGACCGAAAATGTAAAGCAGTCTGCAGTCTCAAAAGCAAAGAGACCTTCTGCAAACTACCGTAAGAAGAATGCAAAGCAGCCCGTAAAGAATGAAGCTTTCGATTCACCCGTTAAAATTGCTTTTCTCGGCGGTCTTAACGAAGTCGGCAAGAATCTGACAGTTATTGAATATAACAATGAAATGATTGTTATTGACTGCGGTCTTGCATTTCCCGATGCATCAATGCCGGGTATCGACCTTGTGATTCCCGATTTCACATATCTTGAAAAAAATGCGGATAATGTAAAGGCTATCTTTATCACACACGGTCATGAGGACCACATAGGAGGCTTGTCTTACCTTCTTAAGACTGTAAATGCCCCCGTCTATTCAACAAAGCTCACACTCGGTCTTGTTGAGTGTAAGCTTTCCGAAGCTAAAATCAGCGGCAAGGTAAAGCTTAATCCCATAAAGCCTGACGATGTAATTAAGGTCGGAGGCTTTTCCGTTGAAGCTATCCATGTAAATCATTCAATTCCCGACGCCCTTGCATTTGCAATCAGGTGTAAGGAGGGCGTCATTATCCATACGGGTGACTTCAAGATTGACAGCACACCCATTGACGGCGGTATGATGAATCTTGCCCGTCTCGGACAGCTCGGCAATGAAGGTGTTCTTGCTCTTCTTGCAGACTCAACAAATGCCGAAAGACCCGGTTATACGGAGAGTGAACGCAAGGTCGGTGAGTCCTTTGAAAACCTGTTCAGAAAAGCAGGTCAGAGAAGACTCATTGTTGCAACCTTTGCTTCAAATATACACAGAGTACAGCAGATAATCAATGTTGCCGCATCACTGGGCAGAAAGGTTGCCCTTTCAGGCAGAAGCCTTGAAAATGTCGTTGCAATCAGTCAGGAGCTCGGTTATCTCAATGTTCCCGACGGAATTATCATCGGCATTGATGCCGTAAAGCAGTATACTGACGAAGAGCTTGTCATCATTACAACAGGCAGTCAGGGAGAACCCATGTCTGCACTTACAAGAATGGCAATGTCAGACCACAGAAAGGTTAAAATCGGTCCCAATGACTGTGTTATCATTTCTGCGACACCCATTCCCGGCAACGAAAAAACAGTCAGCAAGGTTGTAAATGAGCTTATGAAGCTCGGTGCCAATGTGGTTTATGAAAGAATGTATGATGTCCACGTTTCGGGCCATGCATGTCAGGAGGAGCTTAAGCTCGTGCTCGGTCTTGTTAAGCCTAAGTTCTTTATTCCCGTTCACGGTGAACAGAAGCACCTGAGAAAGCATGCTTCCATGGGTGAAGCAATGGGAATTCCGACTGATAATATCATCATGGTTGCAAACGGCACTGAGGTTGCATTCCATTCAGAAAACCGTTTCACAATGAGCGATGTCCCTGCAGGTAATGTCTTTGTTGACGGATACGGTGTAGGTGATGTGGGAAGTCTTGTCCTTCGTGAAAGAAAGCTTTTGTCCGAAGACGGTGTTATCGTTGTTTCGGCTGTTGTGGATGCCGTTTCGGGATATAACCTTTCAATGCCCGAAATCCATTCAAGAGGCTTTGTCTTTGTCAAGGAATCAACAGAACTTTTCGATGAAGCACAGCTTCTTGTGCTCAATCTGCTTGATAAGTATTCGCAGACAAAACGAAGAGATGTGAATGCTCTCAAAAACAGGATAAAGGAAGAAATGCTCAGATTTATGTATGAAAAAACAAAGAGAAGTCCTGTCATAATTCCCGTTATTCAGGAAATCTGATTGTTTTTCAGTCAACTTTTTACGACGGATTGACGAGTCAGTCCTTACGGAGAGGATATATTTATGAGAATAAGGGATTTTCTGAAGCTGCACCCGATGTTTCCCGTAGTTATATTGTTTTCGGCAGCAGTTTCAGCCACATCGTTTTATCTCGGCCAGCATACAATTGCATATATTGAAGCAGGTCTCGGTCTTCTTCTTGCCGTAATCGTCTGGTTTGCAGAGAAGAAGAATTTCAACGACCTGAAAAAAACAATTACAATACTCAATTCACATATAGTCACTCAGGATGATGACAGAGTATCAAGCATTCCTCTGCCTTTTGTTATAGTTTCACAGGACGGAGGAATTGTCTGGTACAATGACCTGTTTGAAAATGAAATCATCGGTGAAAATGAACTGACAAACAAGCAGATAAGGGCATTTGTGCCCGAATCAAAGCTTGACAGTGAGGAGAGAAGCTCAACCTTCAATGCTTCATATAACGGTAAAAGGTATACTGTTTATGTGTCTTCACTGCCCGGTTCAAATCAGAAGAATTATGCTCTGTATTTCATTGATGATACATATTACAAGGATATTGCAGACAAGTATGATGCTACAAGACCCGTACTCATGATTGTTTCTGTTGATGCCCTTGACGATGTTTCTTCAATGATTTCACAGAATGCATTTTCGACACTTCTTTCGGATGCTGAGAGAATGATTATTTCATGGTTTACGCATTATATGTGTATACTCAGAAAAACAGGTGACGGCAGATTTTTCATCATTGCTGAGTACAGCATCTTTGAACAGATGAAAAAGGACGGCTTCGATATTCTCGATACTGTCCGTGAGCACAGACTTGAGGGTGTTTCAGCTTCACTTACGCTTTCTGTCGGCATCGCAACGGGCGGAGAGCTTGCTGCATGTGAAACTGCCGTCAGGAAGTCCCTTGATATGGCAAAGGGCAGAGGCGGTGACCAGGTTGTTATCAATGATAACAATAATTATGAGTTTTTCGGCGGTGTTGCAACAGGTGTCGAGAGCCGTAATCAGGTTCAGTCAAGAATTGTTGCAGGCTCAATTGAAGAGCTTATAAAGCATTCCGACAAGGTGCTCATAATGGGTCATAAGAATTCCGACCTTGATGCTCTCGGCTCTTCAATAGGTCTTTATGAGGCAGCCGCTCATCTCGGCATTGAAGCAAAAATTGTCATTGATGAAAAGAACACGATGGCAAAGCCCTTGCTTGAGCATTACAGGGATAAATACAATGCACATGCATTTATAACGCCTGCAAGAGCTGCTATGGAGCTTGATGATGACTCACTTGTCATTGTGACCGATGTCATGAGACCCGGCTTTGCCGAAGCTTCCGAGGTCGTTGCAAAGGCTCAGAGGATAGTTGTAATCGACCATCACAGAATGTCTGTTGACCATATTGAGGATTCGCTCATTTTCTATCATGAGCCCAATGCCTCATCTGCAAGTGAAATGGTGACAGAGCTTCTCAGGTATATGCCGTCAAAACCGCTTATTTCCAAGCCTGCAGCTGAATCACTGCTTTCAGGTATTTACCTTGATACAAAGAATTTCACTCTCAAAACGGGTGTCAGGACTTTTGATGCGGCGGCTTATCTCAAGGACCACGGTGCAGATACAATTACTGTCCGTAAGCTCTTTGCCGCAACTGCAGACGAAAATGCTATTATCAGTAAGATTGTCAACAGTGCAGAAATTTCGGGCAATTACGCATTTGCTTCCACAGAAAGCCGTGAGCCCTCAATCAGGCTTGCCGCTGCAAAGGCTGCTGATGACCTGCTGAATATTGAGGATGTTGATGCATCATTTGTGCTTTTCCTTGCAGGTGATAACGAAGTCAGCATTTCCGCAAGGTCATACGGCAGGGTGAATGTTCAGATTATCATGGAAAAAATAGGTGGCGGAGGTCATCACACCATGGCTGCCGCACAGCTTAAAAATATCACTCTCGGCGAAGCAAGGCAGATGCTTGATTCTGCTATTTCCGAGGTTTCAAAACGCAATTTACAGAAGAATAAAAAGGAGGAATGACCCATGGAGGTTATTTTGAATCAGGATGTCAAGTCACTTGGCAAAAAAGGTGAAAAGGTCAGTGTTGCAGAAGGCTATGCAAGAAATTTCCTTTTTCCCAGAAAGCTTGCTGTTGAAGTTTCTGCACAGGCAATGACAGAGCTCAAGAACAGAGAATCATCAAATCAGCACAAGATTGATACAGATATCGCAAATGCAAAGGCTGCAGCTGCAAAGCTCAACGGCAAGCAGCTTAGAATCACTGCAAAAGCAGGTGCAAACGGTAAGCTTTTCGGCAGTGTTACTTCAAAGGAAGTAGCTCAGGAAATCAAAAAGCAGCTCGGCATTGAAATTGACAAGAGAAAAGTTGTCATGAACGATATCAAGAGCTTCGGCACACAGGAATGTGAAGTAAAGCTTTATCAGGGTATTACAGCAAAACTTTCAGTTGTTGTAGGTGAATAATAATGGCTAAGGATATTTACGGCAATACGCATGATGACGGAACACTGCCTTTCAGTCTTGAGGCTGAACAGGCTGTTCTCGGTTCTGTTCTTCTTGACCCGTCATGCATTTCAGCCGTAACAATGATACTTAAACCCGATTATTTCTATCTGCCTGAGCATAAGGCAATTTTTCAGACAATTATCGGGCTTGATGCATCAATGGGCGGTAAGATTGACCCCTTGCTTGTTCTTGATGCACTCAGAAAAGAGAACATATATAACGACGAATCAGGTAAAACATATCTTCTTCAGCTTTCAAAAAATGTCCCTTCAACCGCTAATGTGGAGGCATATGCGAAGATTGTCAGGGAAAAGTTCTATGTCCGATCACTGATTCTTGTTGCAGGTGAAATCAAAGACAATGCAACAAACTCAGGTCAGACGGCAGATGAGCTCCTTGATATGGCTGAACAGAGGATTTATGATATCCGTCAGGGTAAAACTGTTGTCGGTCCTTCAAAAATCAGTGATGTCATTTCAAATGTATATCAGGAGCTCTATAAGCTCTCAATGCTTGAAAAGGATCAGTATGCAGGCTTCAATACGGGCTTCTCTGAGCTTGATAAGCGTATCACGGGTCTTAACCGTTCCGACCTTGTAATCATCGGTGCCCGTCCTGCTATGGGTAAAACATCATTTGCTCTTAACATTGCACGAAATGTTGCTGTTTACGGCAAGCGTAAGGTTGTTTTCTTCTCCCTTGAAATGTCTAAGGAGCAGCTCGCACAGCGTGTTCTTTCAACAGAGGCAAGGGTGCAGAGTACAAAGTTCAGAACGGGTAATCTTTCTCCCGATGAATGGCAGCACATTGCAGAAGCAAGTGTCTTTCTCAGTGATGTTGAGCTTTACTTTGACGATACTGCAAATATCACTGTTCCCGAAATGAAAGCAAGAGTCCGTCAGCTCAAAAATGTTGACTGTGTTGTTATCGACTACCTTCAGCTTATGAAATCAAGCAAGAAGACCGATAACCGAGTTCAGGAGGTTTCCGATATCACACGAGACCTCAAGATGATGGCTAAGGACCTTAATATTCCCGTTGTTACCTGTGCACAGCTTGCACGAAGAACGGAAACAGATAAGGGCAGGTCAAAGAAGCCTCAGATGTCCGACCTGAGAGAATCAGGCTCAATCGAACAGGACGCCGACATTATTCTTATGCTTTACAGAGAAGACTACTATAAGGATTCTTCAGATGTTCCCGTTGAGGATATAAGAGTTGACGAGGCTGAGCTGATTATCGCAAAGAACAGACACGGTCCCACAGGCACAGTGCCCCTTGCATGGAATCCTGATTTCACATTGTATTCAACAAGAGAGTATACACGAGATGAAGAGGCTTGAGGATAAAATATTATCTGTAATGCAGAAGCATCGTATGATTACTTTCGGTGACACTGTTGTTGTCGCTGTTTCGGGCGGTGCAGATTCAATGTGTCTGCTGTCATTTTTCAATACAATTTCAAGTGAATACAGGTTAAATATAATATGTGCCCATGTAAATCATGGAATCAGAGGAAAAGAAGCTGACAGAGATGAAGAATTTGTCCGTTCTTTCTGCAGTGAAAATAACATAAGATTTGAGTGTGCTCATTTCGATATCCCAGCAATTTCCCAGCAGACAGGGGAGAGTGAGGAGCAGTGCGGAAGAAGACTCAGATATGAATTCTTTTCTTCTTTCGGAGCAGATGTCAGAATTGCAACTGCACACAATCTCAATGACTGTGAAGAAACCTTTCTTTTCAATCTCGCAAGAGGTACGGGACTCAGAGGTCTTACGGGTATTCCTCCCGTAAGAAGCAATATTATCCGTCCTCTCATTGAGTGTACAAGGGAAGAAATTGAAGCGTATCTTGAGGAAAAAGGTCTGAGCTTTGTCACTGATTCAACAAACCTCAGTGATGACTATTCACGGAATAAGTTAAGGCATAATGTCCTGCCTTTGCTCAGTGATATCAATCAGTCCTTTCATTCGGCTATTGCAAACTGTATTTCAGCCTTATCCCAAGCTGACAGTTTTATTTCGGAGGAAGTCACAAAAGCCTTTGAAAATGCAAGAACTGATGACAGATTTCTCATTTCTTACATATTCACGCTTCATGATGCTGTAAGAAACCGTCTTCTTATTGAAATTGCATCATTCTACGGTGCAACCGATGTTTCGGCAAAGCATGTTTCACTTATTGACTCCGTTATGAGAAACGGCGGTGCAGTTATGCTCTGCGGCGGTATCACGGTTGCTTCGGACGGTACATATATTTACAAAGCTTCTACGGTTCCCGATGAACCTGAAATCAATGTCCCTTATGATGAAAAGTGTGAAAACTACTGTTTTACGGGCGGTACGGTGAGTGTTGTCCGTGTTGACAAAAACGACATAAAGGACTATAATATCAAAAAGTTTTCAGAAAACGGCATAGCAGATGCAGACAAAATCAGAGGTGCTGTTTTCCGTTCAAGGCGTGAGGGGGACAGGTTCAGATTTCCCCGCCGTGAACATTCAAAATCCTTGAAAAATCTTTTTAAGGAAAATAATATCACTCCCGACGACAGATACGGTGTGCCGTTCCTTGCAGATGATGAACATATACTGTGGATTCACGGTGCAGGAGTTTCACATTATGCCGTTGCTGACGAAGGGACAAAGGAATATGTCAAAATAATCTTTATGAGAGGTTCATGATTATGATTTCAAACAATATGCTCGATGATATCAAAGACGTTTTATTTTCAAAGGAAGATCTTGACGAAATGGTAAAACGCATGGGTAAACAGATTTCAGAGGACTACAAGGATAAAAATCTTCTTCTTGTAAGCATTCTTAAAGGCTCTGTTATCATTATGGCTGACCTTATGCGTGAAATTACAATTCCTGCAGAAATTGATTTTATGTCAGTTTCAAGTTACGGAAATGATACAAAATCAAGCGGCAGAGTCAGAATAATCAAGGACCTTGACAAGGATATTGCAGGTTATGATGTTCTTCTTGTTGAGGATATTCTCGACAGCGGAAAGACACTCTCTTATCTTATGAGCATTCTTGCAACAAGAAACCCCAGAAGCATAAAGATCTGCACAATGTTTGACAAGCCCCACCGCAGAGAGGTTGAATCAATAAAAGCTGATTATGCAGGCGGTATCGTTCCCGATGAATTTATTGTCGGCTACGGACTTGATTATGCTCAGAAGTATAGAAACCTGCCTTTTGTGGGTATATTAAAAGAGAAAGTCTATTCTGAATAAGGCTGAAATTAAGGAGAGACAATAATTTTGGAAAGTAAAAACAGAAAATTAGTTTCATATCTTCCTTATCTTCTTATTCCTATTGTGCTGATAGCATCTATGTGGATGCTTTCTTCTCAGGCAAAGGACAGCACAAAAAAGGTATATTATGAAATCGTTCAGATGTTTGAAGAGGATAAGATTGAAGAATATAACCTCAACCTGAGCAGCGGTGCACTCAAGTACACACTCAGGGATGACAAAGCAGAGGGAACTGTCTATGAATACAGTGTTCCCAATGTTTCACTGTTCATTGATGATGTTCATGAGCAGGCAAAGGAAAACGGCGTAAAGTATAATTACGATGCAGGCAAGACAGGCTCATGGATAACAAGCATGCTTCCCACAGTCGTGATGATGCTTCTTCTTGCCGGTCTTATGTTTGTCATGTTCAGAAAAATGAATCAGTCAATTTCAAGTGAAAATAACAAGACTCTCAGCTTCGGCAAGGCAAGAATCAAAGGCAAGGATGAAGGCAACAAGAAGACCTTTGACGATGTTGCAGGTGCCGATGAAGAAAAGGAAGAGCTTGCAGAGCTTGTGGAATTCCTCAAAGACCCTGCCCGCTTCAGTGAGCTCGGTGCAAGAATTCCCAAGGGTGTCCTTCTTGTAGGCCCTCCGGGTACAGGTAAAACACTTCTTGCAAAGGCTGTTGCAGGGGAGGCTGATGTACCTTTCTTCTCGATTTCAGGCTCTGATTTCGTTGAAATGTATGTCGGTGTCGGTGCTTCACGAGTAAGAGACCTTTTCCAGCAGGCAAAGAAAGAATCTCCCTCAATCATTTTCATAGATGAAATTGATGCTGTCGGCAGACACAGAGGTGCAGGTATGGGCGGCGGACACGACGAAAGAGAGCAGACACTCAACCAGATGCTTGTTGAAATGGACGGCTTCGGTGTTAATGACGGTGTTATTGTCATTGCTGCAACCAACAGACCTGACATCCTTGACCCTGCTCTTCTCAGACCCGGACGTTTTGACAGACAGGTAACAGTCGGCTATCCCGATATCAAGGGAAGAACAGACATTCTTAAGGTTCATGCAAAGGGTAAGCCCCTTGCTCCCGATGTTGAGCTTGAGAAAATTGCACATCAGACAGTCGGCTTCACAGGTGCAGACCTTGAAAACCTTCTCAATGAAGCAGCTCTTCTTGCAGCAAGAAAGAAGCTTCGTGCAATTACCATGACAGAAATTGAAGAAGCTTCTCTTAAGGTAATGGTCGGAACGGAAAAGCGTTCTCATAAAGTAAACGAGCAGGATAAGAAGCTCACTGCTTTCCATGAAGCAGGCCACGCTGTTGCAACTTATTATCTTGAAACTCAGGACCCTGTCCGTCAGGTTTCAATTATTCCCAGAGGTATGGCAGGCGGCTTTACCATGTCCGTTCCTACTGAAGATAAGCTTTACAAATCAAAGAAAAGCATGCTTGAGGATATTGTTGTACTCCTTGGCGGCAGAGTTGCAGAGGCACTCACATTCGGAGATATTTCAACAGGCGCTTCAAATGATATTGAGCGTGCATCTGAAATCGCAAGAAAAATGGTTACAAAATACGGTATGAGTGATGAGCTCGGTCCCATTGCTTTCGGTACGGGACATGATGAGGTCTTCCTCGGCAGGGATTACTCAAATGTCAGAAACTATTCTGAAAGTGTTGCCGCTAAGATTGACACCGTTGTCGGTGATATCATTACTGATGCATACAACAGATGTACAGAGATTCTCACTGTTCACGGTGACAAGCTCACAGAGGTTGCTGAATATCTTATCAAAAATGAAAAAATCGGCGAAAAGGACTTCAATGACCTTATGGAGGGTAAGACACTCCTTGCCGATGATACTCAGACTGTTGCTTCAGAGGACACTTTTTTTGATGAAACATCTGAAAATAATGAGTAATTTTTCCTTCAGGGCGGCATTCGTGCTGCCCTTTTAAGGATGAAAGGAGCAGGAGCATTTTTGTTCCGACTTCAGTTATGAACACTAATAACAGCAGACAAAGTATATTCAGATTTGTTTCAGCATTTATAATCACATCTTTGCACTCCCTGCTGTTTTACTGTACTTTGTTTTTCGGCTACAACAGAATACTTGAATTTCCCCTTGATTCGGGCGGTTACCTGATGGTAATGCTGTATTGCCTTTGCTCTATCGGTATTTTCCGAATAATGGGAGCATTCAGAGTCGGCTATAACAGACGGTTCAATATTATCATTTCTCATATAATCAGCATCTGCTTTGTCAATATGGTTGCATATCTGCAGCTGAGCCTTATTCACAGAGGCTTTATGCCCGTGCTTTACATATTCCTTATGACTCTTGCTCAGATTGCCCTTTCAATAGCATGGACATTTGTTGTTTTTGTTATCAATAAAAAGTATGTTTCCATCACAGAGCTTCTTCTTGTTTACGGTGACAGAAAGGCTGAGGATATCGTCTATAAAATCCTTGAGCGTGAAGACCAGTACCGTATCTGTGAAACCGTTCATTATGAAAAAGACAGCCTGATGAATAAAAACAATATTGATTTTGTCAGGGAACGTATTCTCAATTACAAAGCTGTTATCATTTACAGACTCCCGAGCTGTGACAGAAACGATTTGCTTAAATTCTGTTATGAAAATGATATTGAAGTCTATCTTCCGCCGAGAATTTCAGATATTATCATCAGAGGGGCAAAATCCCTCGACCAGTTTGATTCACCTCTGATTGTCTGCCGTAACTGTTCACTGACAGACACACAGCGAATGGTCAAAAGAATTTCCGATATAGTTATTTCTCTTTTCGGCATTCTGATTACAGCTCCGCTTATGGCAGTTATTGCCCTTGCAATAAAGCTTTATGACGGCGGTCCCGTTTTCTTTACACAGAAACGTGTCACAAGGGATGAGCGGGTTTTTGATATTTATAAATTCAGGAGCATGATTGTCGATGCCGAGAAGAATAACGATGTTATTCCCGCAATTGATAAGGACCCCCGTATTACTCCCGTGGGAAATGTTATCAGAAAACTCAGGCTCGATGAATTGCCGCAGCTGTTCAATATTCTCAAGGGTGATATGTCTGTTGTAGGGCCCCGTCCCGAAAGAGTTGAGCATCACGAGGCTTATTCAAAGCAGATTCCCGAGTTTAATTACAGAACCAAGGTCAAGGCAGGGCTTACGGGATATGCTCAGGTAATGGGGAAGTACAACACAACCCCTTATGATAAGCTTCTTATGGACCTTGAATATATTCAGAAGTTCTCATTTTTCCTTGATTTCAGGCTTATTCTTCTTACTGTAAAAATTCTCTTTATGAAGGAAAGCACTGAAGGCTTCAGGGATAAAAAAGGAGGCAGACATGAAAAAAACGATTAGTCTTATTCTTTCAATTGTAATGTGCCTGTCACTTACAGCCTGTAAAAACACTCCTGATGATGATTTTTACAAGGAGTATCCCACAGGCGACGAGATTGTCACAATTGAAATTGAGAAGAATCCTGTAGCAACTGTAAAGCTTTCCGACGGCTCAGAGATTGTTATTGAGTTATATTATAAGGCTGCACCCAATGCTGTAGCAAACTTCATTGCTTTTGCCCGGGAAAAGGTTTACAGCACGATGTGCTTTTCAGAAGTCCGCAATAACTGCATTCTTATGACAGGCTATCAGGACCCCGAGGCTTCAGCACCATATTATGTGCAGGATGAAATTCAGGATAATGATGATGTGAAGCTTACCCATGAAAGAGGTGTTGTCTCCATGATAAGAACATCAGATTCAGACACTCTTACAGGTCAGTTCTTCATTCTTACAAAAAATCAGAAGCATTTTGACAATACATTCACTGCTTTCGGTAAGGTTACAGAGGGTATGGATGTTGTCGATGCTCTTATAACTGCAGAAAATACAGACGGAGTCTTTACGGCACCTGTCACGATAAAATCCGTCAGTATAAATACATTCGGTCAGGATTTCCCCTTACCCACAATCATTCCCAAAAACTGAAAGGATAATTTAAAATGAAAAAAGTAATATCACTTTTACTTGCAATCGTTATGATAGTTTCTTTTGCAGCATGCACGGTGACTCCCGATGATTCCGAAAAACCTGCTGAAGCAGATGCCACAGATCTTGTTTCAGGCAATCCTGTTGCAACAATCACCGTAAAGGATTACGGAACCATGAAGGTTGAGCTTTATTATGACAAGGCTCCCAACACTGTTCTTAACTTCATTTCGCTTGCAAATAGGGGCTTTTATGACGGTCTTACATTCCACAGAGTATATAAAGGCTTTATGATTCAGGGCGGATGTCCCGAGGGTAACGGTACAGGTGACCCCGGCTACAGCATAAAAGGTGAATTTTCATCAAACGGTTTTGATAATGACCTTGTACACGAAAGAGGCGTTATCTCAATGGCAAGAAGCGATCATCCTGATTCTGCCGGCTCACAGTTTTTTATTATGCATGAGGATTCACCTCATCTTGACGGTCAGTATGCCGCATTCGGTAAGGTTATTGAAGGCCTTGATGTTCTTGATAAAATTGCTGATGCTGAAGTTACACTCAATATGTCAAGCGGTGAAATGTCAACACCTGTAAATAAGATAATTATCGAATCAATTTCTGTTGATACTTTCGGTGTGAAATACGCAGAACCTGAAACGTTAGATTAATGTTTTATAAATATTAACTGTTTTTTAACATTTCCATAATTGCTTGATTTTGCATAAATAATAAGTTATACTTATTATGAAGTTTATTTGTGAAAGGTAGGCGACATTCATGAAAGCTATTCTTCATCTTTTAAAGCTCATCGTTAAGGCTATGTGGAAGCTTGGTATCATCGGTTGGGATGACGTATTCAAGTTTGCAGAAGAATATTCACTTCTTCCTGACTTCGGCTTCTGATTTGTCTGTTAAATCCACTATGGGTTCTCCATGGTGGATTTTTTTCTTTATTTATGGTATATATTTATTTTAATTTTAATAATATTTATCGGGTGATATAAATGAAACACTTGATAAATAAATCATATTATTTTATAATAACAGTTGTATTGATTATTGTTGTTTTTCTTAACACTTCTGTTACTGATTCAGCTGTTAGTAATAATACTGATGCCTTGTCGCTTATAATTATTGATGCGGGACACGGCGGTAAAGATGGCGGTGCTGTTGCCAATGACGGCACACAGGAACAGTATATAAATCTTGCAATTGCTCTCGAAATGAACGAGTATCTGACCAACAAGGGATTCAGAACACTTCTTGTCCGTGATGATGACAATTCCGTTCACGATTCTGATGCTCAAACTATCAGAGAACAGAAAGTGTCAGATATCAGAAACAGGCTAAAAATATCCGAAGAATACGATAACAGTATATTTGTATCTGTTCACCAGAATATGTTTACTGAGAGCAAATATCACGGTACACAGGTTTTTTATTCGCCTAACAATCCTGAGAGTGAAGTTCTGGCATCTTTTATTCAGAAGTCTGTTGTAAAACAGCTTCAGCCTGATAATACAAGGCAAATCAAGAAATGTGATAAATCTGTTTATCTTATGTATAATACAAATGCAATTGCTGTTCTTGCCGAGTGCGGATTTCTTTCTAATCCCGATGAACTTGAAAAACTCAAAGATGAAAATTATCAACGCCGTATTGCGGAATCAATCTGTAACGGTATAATTGATTATATAAATAATACACAGGAATGCAGTACCTCGGAGTACTGATGAAAGGCGGTGCCTTATGGCTCCTAAAAACAAAACCCAATTTGTCTGCAGTCAGTGCGGATACGACAGTGCAAAATGGTATGGTCAGTGTCCCTCCTGCGGGGAATGGAATACAATGGAAGAATTTAAGATAACTGCTGCCGCGGAAACAAAAAGAGGAATGAATACCGACCGTAACAGGGCAGTTGTCATCGACGAAATCAGTGAAACAAGTGAAACCCGTTATAATACCGGCATTTCGGAGTTCAACCGAGTTCTCGGCGGAGGACTTGTCAAGGGCTCACTTGTGCTCATAGGCGGTGACCCCGGTATCGGTAAATCAACAATTCTCCTTCAGGCATGCAAATTCCTTGCAGAGAAGAAAAAGGTTCTTTATGTGTCGGGTGAAGAATCGGCAAGTCAGATCAAGCTCAGGGCATCAAGACTTGATGTTACGGGCAGAAATCTTTTTGTCCTTTGCGAAACAGATGCTGAGTATATCACCGAAATCATTATGAAGGACAAGCCTGATGTCGTAATTATTGACTCTATACAGACTATGAATATAACTGATGTGCAGTCTTCAACGGGAAGTGTAACACAGGTCCGTGAATGTACAAACCTCTTTATGAGAACTGCAAAAAGTCTGTCAATTCCCATTTTTATTGTCGGTCATGTCAATAAAGACGGAAACATTGCCGGTCCTAAGGTGCTTGAGCATATTGTAGATACGGTTCTATATTTTGAGGGCGATAAGAATATGTCTTACCGTATACTCAGGGCTGTAAAAAACCGTTTCGGCTCAACAAATGAAATCGGCGTGTTTACGATGAATGATACCGGCCTTGAGGAAGTGCCCAATCCCTCTGAAATGCTTCTTGAGGGAAGACCGAAAAACACCTCGGGAACATGTGTCATGTGCGTTATGGAGGGCTCAAGACCTATTCTTGCAGAGGTTCAGACTCTTGTTACTCCTACGGGCTTCGGCACTCCGAGAAGAATGACAAACGGATATGATTTCAACCGTATGTCAATGCTCATTGCCGTGCTTGAAAAAAGAGCAGGATACTATTTTGCAAATACCGATGTTTATCTTAATATTATCGGCGGACTTCGTATAAATGAGCCGGCTTCTGACCTTTCTGTTGTGCTTGCTCTCGTTTCTTCACTCAAGGACATGATTCTCAAGGACGATGTAATCGCATTCGGTGAAATCGGACTTGCAGGTGAAATCAGGGGAGTCTCAAACGCTGCACAGCGTGTGAATGAGGCTGTCAGACTCGGCTTCAGGAAGATTATCATTCCTTATCATAACTATAAATCACTTCCCGATGATGTTAAATCTCAGGCACAGATTGTAGGTGTAAGAACAATCCGTGATGCATTTACGGAGATTGTTCTGTAATGAAAAGGGCAGTTATAGCAAACAGATTGTCTGCGAAAGCAGCAGAATGCCTGAAACAATTTGATATTGATGTTATTGAAACAAAAGCCAATAATGCAGTCAGTGAAAATATAGCATACCACGGTGATATATCTTTTCTCTATGACGGAAACGATACACTGTTTATAGCTTCGGAAATGGCTGAATATAAAGATATTTTCAGCTCATTTGTGTCTGAAATAATAGTTATTCCCGAAAGGCTAGGCTGTGATTACCCCTCAGATGTCCTTCTCAATTGTGTCACCGTCGGAAGAAAGCTTGTCTGCAATGTTGACACAATATCACCGACTGTGTTAAAATATTTTACGGAAAAGGGATATGATATCATTAATGTCAAGCAGGGCTATACAAAATGCTCTGTTCTGCCGGTTTCTGACAATGCAATCATTACCGACGACCCGTCAATAGCGAAAGCATGTGTATTACATGGTGTTGATGTGCTTACAGTATCAAAGGGCGCAGTAAAGCTTGCAGGCTATTCATACGGCTTTATCGGCGGTGCTTCAGGTAAGATTTCTTCTGATACCGTTGCTTTCTGTGGTGATATTGACACTCATCCCGATTCGGCTGCGATAAGAGCTTTTCTGAGTAAATACGGTATACAAGCCTTATCCCTTGATGATATCAGTCTTTATGATATCGGCAGTATAATACCCTTGTACGGAGGTTAAAAAATGAAAAAGAATAATGTAAAAAATCCCCTTGCAACGTTCATGGCTTTCACTATACTTGCATTTGTGTGGAGAGCCGTAAAGCATGTTATAAAGAAATACCATAAAAAACAGGAAATGTTCTATTAAAAATCAAAGGTACAACCGTGTCGGCTGTACCTTTTTTTGTTATTCTTCAGCTTCGTAATCCTGCCAGATGAAATCTGCACCGTCTGCAAACCAGTCATCATCAGCTTCATCACGGATTGTGTAAGGAATTTCGTCAATAACCTCAAGTTTTCTCAGTCTTGACCAGAGAGAAGCATTAATGCTGAGTGTGTATCCGCAGCCTGAGGGTGTTCTCCAGTCCGTAAGGGGAGCCTCGGGAAGACCGAAAGCGGAAAGAAGCGACATTATGATACCGCCGTGTGTGATGATTGCAACCTCTCTTGTGCCTGATTTGAGAAGTCCTTCAACAATTTTAATGAAACCGTTACAGATTCTTGTGCTGAATTCACCGTTTGATTCACCAAAGGGAGGTCTTGCATCGCTGCCGCCTCTGAGCCACTCCTTGAAGCTTTCTTCATTTACAAGCTCATCTGCAGACATTCCCTCAAAATCACCGAAATCGCATTCAATAAGCTCTCTTATAAGAATAGGATTTTTATCAGGGTAAATCATTTCTGCTGTCTGTATACATCTTTTCAGAGGGCTTGAAAAAACAGCTTCAACCTCAGGGTAATAACCCGTTGTAACAAGCTCTGTAAGCTGTTTTCTGCCTTCCTCGTTGAGCTCCTCATCTGTATGACCGATGTATCTGCCTTCGATTGCACCGTCTGTCAGACCGTTTCTGATAAGATATATTTTATAGTTTCTCATTTTAAAAAATCCTTTACAAATTGTATATTCTGTTGTAAAATAATATACAACAAATATTACGGGGTGTCAAGTATGAGTGCTGATTTTGCTTTGCGTCTTTCCGATTTAAGAAAAGAAAAAAACTTAAGCCAGAAGGAGGCTGCATCCTGTCTCGGTGTTTCTCAGGCGTTGCTTTCGCATTACGAAAAGGGAATAAGAGAATGCGGACTTGACTTCCTGAAAAGAGCAAGTGATTATTATGATGTTTCCGCTGACTATCTGTTAGGTCTGACGGAAAGCCGTCAGGGTCTCAATGATATATATGCCGAAAATGTTCTGTCAACTGACAGTGAACTTAAGGTAAAAACAGTATTCCGTGCTCTTGTCAGCCTTATTGATAAGCTGAGTGCTACGGGAGACACTGCAGAAAACCGTCTTACGGAAGAGCTTCTGCTGTCTGTTTACAGATTTGCACTTCTGAGTGTAAAATACGGTGTGTCGGATAAAGAGTGGTTTGAAATTGAATGCAAAGACGGTGATATCCTCTCATCCCATATCCTTGATAAAATGTTTTCGGGTACAAGACAGAAGGAAAAGCCTGCTTCTGCATACGAAACAGAGCCTGAATTCCTCAAAACTGTCATTTCTGCATCAGAAGCACTGCTCAGAGAGCGATACGATAAAATGCTTGCCAAGTAAAAAAAGGAGTCCGTAAGGACTCCTTAATTATTTTCTGAATTATTCAGTTGCATCTTCACCGACATAGGGTTCCCATGTTGCGTTGCCGAGCCAGTCAAATTCATAGTTCTTTTCGTCTGTCAGACGGAAGTTGACCTGAATATCACCGTAGTCTGCAAAAGAACCTACTGTTGTAGCAGTTGCTGAAATGTCAGCAATAACAACTATTCTGAAAGATGTGATTCTGCCTGTGCACTTGAATGTGCCGTCATCCTGCTTTACAAGCTCAACACTTAAGTTGATTGTGCTGTAAGTGTTGTTTTCTTCATCAGCAACATAGTTGACGGTATAGTCGTTGATTGAAGCATAATCCTTGCACTTTTCATTGAATGTTGCAAGAACAGCAGCCTTGTCTCTTGTGCCGAAAACATTTGCAACTGTGTCAGCATTGTTTGCAAGAGTAATTGAAATGTTGAGGTTGTTGCCGTCTGCATGGCTTTCAGCCTTGATAACATCGTCAGAAGTGAGCTTTACTTCTGCATTGTCATAGGGATAGATAACTGAATCAATAGCAGCGTTCATGTCGCCGAATGCAAGAACGGGGATTGAAGTATCAATACCGCTGAGGATTCTGCTCTTGACAACGCCTGAAGATTTGTTGAAAGCATCAAGCTTTCCATCTTCCTTAGCTTCACCTGTTGCAGCATCATATGAAAGGATGTTGATGTTATCAACATGAAGAGACTCACTTGTAAGTACGCCGGGCTTGTCTTTTTCTGTAAATGTATCAGCAAGCTGAATCTTTGTGATGAGATTGTTGTAGAACTTGATGATTTCTTTTTCTGATACGGGAATATCATCACCTACATCAATTACAGCACCTGTGAAAACATCTGTAGCTTCATCTTCACCCTCTGTGCCTGAGCATGATGCAAAGCTGAACATCATTGCGAAGCAGAGAACGATTGCCATGAGAATTGTGATTCTTTTTTTCATTAAGAGTTGACCCCTTTCGGAATTGTGTATAACTTATAAATTATTGAATTAATTATAACACATAATATTTAATTTTACAATACTAAAATTAATAATTATCACAAAGACCTTTTTCGTCGAAGATATATGCGGCTTCGAGGGCAATTTCGACACCTTTTTCAATTGTCTTAAGGTCAATGATGTCAGCTGTATCTCTTCTTGTGTGATAATATCTGGGAGGTCCGGGATTCATAGCTGCAAGTGAAACACTGGGGATTCCTGCCTGAGTCATAGCTGCAGCATCTGATGCACCTGCAAAAATAACAGAGTATTTCATTTCAATGCCTGCATTTTCAGCAGCCTTCTTGAGAAGCTTGCATGCTCTCTCGTCGTGCTTTGTAAGACCTGACATATCTCTGTTGTAAATGAACATGTCGTCATAGTCCTTGAATGTGTCAAGCGCAACGAAAACTGTTTCGATATCCTTGCATTCCTGACCGTGCTTCTTTGCATAGTCCTTTGTGCCTCTGAGACCTGCTTCCTCACTGCCTGAGAAGAATGCAACAACCTCTGTGTTTTCAAATCTCATGTCATTGTCATCCATGAATTTAAGGACAGCAGCACCTACCATGCAGCCTGTAAGGTTGTCGTTTGCACCGTCAACACATGTGTTGTAATCAATGAAGAAGAAGAGAAGTACAAAAGCGGGAAGGAAAGCAAGTCCTGCCCATGAATACCATGCAATGCTTTCAACTGAGGGAACGATAAGATTACCCTGAATAAGGCTTACGATGCTGAAAACAATGTTCCAGCCGAGGCCGACAGCTGCATAAATGAACACAAAATACATCATGCCGGGGCCGATAAGGTGAGTGTAACGCCATTCAAAAGATGAATCGGCATGTCCTGCAAAGATAATTCTTCTCTTTACTTCGCCTGTGGGCTTTCTTGTGACATAAGTGTTGTGAGAAGTCTGTTTTTTGAAAAATCCGTCAAGGAATTCCTTGTAGAAAAGGAATTCGCCGAAAAGACATATTGTTGCAACAAGTGCAAAAATAAGTGAAACAAGGGGCATGTTGAAAATCATAAGGACGGCTGCTGCAAAAAGAAGAACAGCGTCAATCTTTGTCCATGCAAAGAAGCCTCTGTTGGCAATCCGGAATGATTCGGTTGTTACCTCGTCACCTGCTTTGCCTATCTGCTTTGCCATGAATTCCTCTGCCTTGAGCTCAGCTTCACTTCCTGAAGGTCTGGGACCTATATCCTTGCAAACTTTTTTGATTGTCCATGCGGCAAAGTTTGCACATTCTCTCAGTTTTGATTTGTACTGAGGACCGCAATCTTGTGGTTTCATTTTTTTTCCTCCGTATAAAAATATATACCTTATCTTATCACAAAAAACTGATTGTGTCGACTGTAAATACATATAAAATATTTTAAATTATATTGTGCATTTTTACTATACATTGCAATTGACTTTAAAATTATGATGATATATAATATTACCATAATATAGTATGGAGTGATATTTTTGAGCAGAAAAACTTCAAAATCAGACAATTTCTTTTCAAATAAAGTAGCCGTAACCTTTACTGCTATTCTTATTCTTGCAGGTCTTTTTGTCGCAGCTTTTTTCCTTACAACATTTATTGTTGAAAAAGTCGGGGATAATGACACACCCGTTCTTCCCGAAATTACTCTTGAGGATAAGTCAGAGCAGCAGGAGGTAACAACTTCGGGTAAGTCTGAATCCCCCGAAACAACAGCTCCCGAAACAACACAGAAGCAGGAGACAACAGCTCCCGTTGTTCAGGACAACACACCGGGCAATGTTGATTATCCTTCAGATGATGCTTCATGGAAGCTTATCTGCCTTAACAGAAGCAGATATGTCGGCTCCGAGGTTGAAAATCAGATTAATCTTTCTTATGTTGCAGGCTCAGGAGAGCTTATGGATTCAAGAGCTGCTGCTGCATATGAAAAAATGTACGATGCTGCAGCCGGAGACGGTATTTATCTTACACCCTGCTCGGGCTACAGAAGCTATTCAACTCAGAAGAGACTTTATAATGAGTTTTTCAACGAATATCTTTATCAGGGATATTCTGAAGAAGAGGCTCATAATCTTACTTCAAAAAGAAGAAACCCTCCCGGAAGCTCTGAGCATAACATAGGTATCTGTATGGATATTATCTGTGCTTCAAGCTCTGCTAATTTCCAGAACACAAAGGCTTATGCATGGCTTGATGCCCATGCACATGAGTACGGCTTTATTCTCCGTTATCCCGAGGATAAGGTTTCCGTTACAGGCGTTAAATTTGAACCCTGGCACTGGCGTTATGTCGGTGTTGAAAATGCCGCATCAATCAAAAACAGCGGTCTTTGTCTTGAAGAATATCTCGGTCTTGCATAATTTGAAAAAATGTACATTTGTCAATGATGTGAGACCAAGTTTAGAAAAAAATAAAAGAAGAACGATAATGCAATATGTTTTGTTGTAGAGAGGGC
>JAFUIY010000001.1 GCA_017473925.1 Clostridia bacterium
GTAATTTATCGCTGAGCGATAAATTACTGCAGTGATATATTTTCCTGCGGAAAATGTGATATATCCGTCTGTGACGGATGTGATATATTTGCTTCGCAAATGTGATATAATTTGCCTCCGGCAAATTGTTTCGGAAGCCCTGCGGGCTTGGATTATATAATTGTGCATTATGCATTTTGCATTCTGCATTATCCCGATAAATTCTGATTTTAAGGTAACCTATGCGTCACATTGAATTCATTATTGACGAAGCCTATGACGGAAAGAATGTTGTTGCCTATCTCAGAGGTAAGGCAAAGCTTTCTGCAAGGCTTGTCAACTCGCTCAAAAGGATAGAAAAAGGAATCACCCTCAACGGTGAGCATATCAGGACGATTGATCTGCTCCGTAAGGGTGATATTCTTGCTGTAAATATTCCCGAAGACAGCAACAGCATTGAGCCTGTTGAGTATCCTCTTGATATTGTTTATGAGGATAATGATATAATTGTGATAAACAAGCCTGCAGGACTTGCAATGCACCCCACACATAATCATCAGGGTGATACTCTTGCAAATGCAGTGACGGCATATCTTGTCTCAAAAGGTAAAAATACGGCTTTCAGAGCCGTCGGAAGGCTTGACAAAAGCACATCGGGGCTTGTTATCTGTGCGCTCAACAAGTACTCTGCAGCCTCTCTTGCAGGAAATTTTGAAAAAACATATTTTGCCCTCGTAAAGGGTTCTTTTGAGGGGAACGGCACAATTGACAGACCCATTTACAGGCCTGACCCTATGAAAACACTCCGTGCCGTCGGTGATGAGGGTGACAAGGCAGTCACACACTGGCAGTGTCAGTGGACAGACGGTGATATTTCTCTTATGAGGGTTACACTTGAAACGGGCAGAACTCATCAGATAAGAGTTCATTTTGCATCAATCGGTGCACCTCTCTGCGGTGATGATATGTACGGAAGTGACGACAAAAGAATCGGCAGGGCAGCTCTCCACTGCGGTATTCTCGATTTTATTCATCCTGTTACAGGTGATAAAATGCATTATGAGGTCCCCATGCCCGAAGACATGATGAACCTCATAAAAACCGACTGTTAAAGGTCGTATACATTTGAATAATCTGTTCTCGGAGATGACGGTGCATACTCGTCGAGTATCAGCGTGACATCGCTTGTCACACCGTTACGGCTGATTGTCACTACAAGAGCATTACCGCTTCTGTAGTCAGACAGAACTGTCCTGAGCTCCGATACAGACCTGATTGTTTCGCCGCCTGCGGCGATAATGATGTCGCCAACCTGCAGACCTGCTTCTGCGGCGGCAGAGTTTTCGCCAATTGCGGCTATTTTTGCGCCGTTAATACTGCGCTGACTCTGCAGAAAACCGAAATTTGTGATTTCCTTATCATAAACGGAAACGCCCATGAGAGGCTTTCCCGAAACATAGCCCTTGTTGATAATCTCGTCAATCATGCTTCTGACATCGTCAATGGGAACGCAGAAGCCGAGGCCCTCAATTGAAGATGATGCATATTTTGCACTTGCGATTCCCACAACATAGCCGTGCTCGTCAAAAACGGGACCGCCTGAATTACCGCTGTTTATGGCAGCATCAGTCTGGAACATGTTTATTGTGTATCCTGCACCTGTGTCAATGAGTCTGTTGAGAGCACTGACGACACCTGTTGTAAGGGTAAAGGTCAGGTCGCCGAGAGGATTGCCGATGACAAACACCTCGTCACCGACCACAAGGTCGTTGGATTTACCGTAAACAAGGCTTTCAATTTTTTCCTGAGGCTTGATTTTTATAATTGCAAGGTCGTTTGATTCTTCATGACCGACTATTTCAGCGTCATATACGCTTTCGTTGTGAAGTGTGACCTTGACATAGGTTGTGTTTTCAACAACATGGTAATTTGTGACGATGTAGCCTTCCTCACTGATTATGAAGCCCGTGCCGAAGCCCTTGCCGTATCTTGTTCCCACTTCGATGCTGACAACGGAGTCCACACAGTATTTGTAGATTTCCGATGCACTGAAGGTCATTGAAAGGGAGGGCTTTTCGTCAGAGGATGTATATGTGCCCGACTGAATTGTGTTTTCTTCGCCTTTTTCAGTCTGCTTTTCCGTTGCCTCCTGTTTTTCGGTTCTGTTTTCAGTTGTTGTGACATTGTCTTCATTGCTCTGCTGATTATATGAGGGTGTTGTCTCATTTTTTTCGGTGTTCTTTTTTACAATTGAACCTGAAACAGCGCCGCCGATGATACCGCCAATGACGGCACAGACAAGACATGCAATCAGTGCAAGCAGTATGAACTTCTGTTTTTTATCGTCCTTTTTCTGAGTTCCTGTAACATTCGGCACGGGAACAGTATTCTGCATTTCAGTGGGAGTGAAGGTGTTGTACTGTGCAGGGGGATTTTCAGGGGGATTTGTGAATTGATTATCGTACATAATTTTCCCTACAATCTGTATTTTTCAGCAATTTCATGTGCTGTGTGTTTGATTTCTGCCGCAATGTCAGCATTGACAAAGGGCAGACGGTATTTGTTTTTTGCGATGTTATTACCTGTGAGTATTTCATAACAGACTGCACCTGAAAGAAAATCTCCGCATCTTGAGGCATGGAGCCCGTCATCAGAGGTCAGACGGCATATGCCTTTTTTTCTTTCTTTATCCCATGCTTCGCCGAGAGGCAGAACGATTTTTATGCCTGACTGCGAAGTGACATCAATCATCGCTTCCCTGATTTTCCGTGTCATTTCATCAGTGTCTCTGCCGTATTTCCCGAAATCCTCATTCATGCAGTCCTGCTCATAAGCCCAGGGCTCTGTTATGATTATCTCGGTACGGGGTGACAGACTTTTTATTTTATCAATAATTATATTGATATACGGGAAATAGCTTTCCTTGTCCTCTGCAAGGGACTGTGCCTGCTGAATTGCTATATAATCCCAGTCGAACCAGTCTGCAGCCTTGCTGAAGGTGAAATTCTCACAGACAGTTGTCCTTACGCTTCCGTATTCATTGAATTCAAAACGGTAGGAAGGGGAGTCGCTGCTGATTGCGGATGCATGGGCTTCAAGGGAATTGTCTTCAAGTGTGATGTTGCCTGCTATTATGGAAAAGTCATCAGATTTTGCCAGCTTGACAAGATAGCTCTGAGCCGAAACCGAACAGTGGTCGCCCATGAACAATATCTTAAGTTGCATTTAATCACCTGTTTCAGTCTGTCAACAGCTGATACATGGAAGATGCATTCTCCTTCGTGGCGTGTTCCGAAATTTCAAGCACCTTTGCTTTTGTGACATTTGAACCGACTCTGATTTCAATAATATCGCCGATTTTAACATCATAGGATGCTCTTGCTGTTTTGCCGTTGACATCAATATGTTTTGCGTCGCAAAGCTCGTTTGCAACAGTTCTTCGTTTCACAAGGCGTGAAACCTTAAGGTATTTATCAAGTCTCATAATAACCTCTTGTAAAAATATTATATAATTTAACTTTAAATAGTCTTAAATATTATAACCTTATTCTCTGCTTATGTCAAATAAAACAGAGATTATAATTTTCTTCAAACAAAAAAACCGCAAAGTTATTGGCACTCTGCGGTTCTGATTATATTATTCTTTTGGTTTTTGTGTTTCAGTATCGGTAATTCCGAGAATATAGTCAGCGGAAAGCTTATAAAACTCGCACAGTTTTATAATATGGCTTGCTTTCATTTCATTTTCGCCGGATTCATATCTCCTGTACTGCTGATACTTCATATTTAAAAAATCAGCAACCTGCTGTTGTGTAAGGTCTCTGTCTTCTCTGATATCTCTTATTCTTTGTGAGTATTCCATAAACAGCACTTCCTTGATTTGTTTATCATGCTGATTTTATCACATATACAACAAAAGTGTTGCATTTAAAACAGTTGTGTTTTATAATATTGATAATATAAAACAATTATGTTTTGTATTGACGCCACACAACAAGACCGCAGAGCCTGTGCCCTGCGGTCAATTTATTGTGTTTATGAAATATCAATTATGATTAAACCTTTGCAACTGCGATTGTTACATTTTCGCCGTTGATGTCCCATTCCTTGCCGTTTGCAAGCTCTGCATCCGAGATGCTGTCTGAGAGAACAACTGCTGAAATTGCATCTTCATTCTTCTTTGCAATGTCATAGACCTTAGCGTTACCTGTAACAGCAACATTGATTCTGTCTGTAACATTGAAGCCTGAATCCTTACGCATTGTCTGAATCTTACTTACAAGTTCTTTTACGAAGCCTTCTTCGATAAGCCCGGGAGTGAGAAGTGTATCAAGAGCAACAGTAACGCCCTTGTCTGAAACTGTGAATACGCCCTCTTTCTGCTTTGTATCGATAAGAACATCTTCCACTGCAAGCTCGATGTCACCGCCTGAAAGGCTGAGAACGAGCTTTCCTTCGTCATCAAGTGTCTTCTTAGCTGAAGAGGGAAGCTCTGCGAGTGCATTTCTGATTTCGCCGAGCATCTTGCCGTACTTGGGTCCGAGTGTCTTGAGCTGAGGCTTGAATGTGTAAGAAACAAGTGAATCAGCATCTGAATCGAAGTCAACATTCTTGACGTTGAGTTCGTCTCTGATGATTTCAACAAAGTTTTCGCTGAGCTTCTTGTCGCACTGAACATACATTGTGTTAAGAGGCTGACGGTTCTTGATGTTTGAACCGTTTCTTGCAGCTCTGCCGAGAACAACGATGTTCACAACTTCATCCATAGCCGTTTCAAGAGCTGTATCTATGAGCTTTTCATTGATTTCGGGATAATCACAAAGATGAATACTTACGGGAGCTGTCTTGTCAACATTGCATACAAGATTCTGATAAATTGACTCTGCCATGAAGGGGATCATGGGGGCTGCTGCCTTAGCTGTTGTAACAAGAGCAGTGTAAAGAGTCATATATGCAGCCTTTTTGTCTTCTGTAACAGTCTGTGCCCAGTATCTTTCTCTGCCGCGGCGTACATACCAGTTACTCATTTCGTCAACAAAGCTCTGAAGAGCCTTTGCTGCTTCGGGAATACGGTAGTTTGCAAGGTTATCGTCAACTGTCTTCACCATTGAATTGAGCTTTGAAAGAAGCCACTTATCCATTACTGTGAGCTGACAGTCATTGATGTCATACTTTGTGGGGTCAAACTTGTCGATATTTGCATAGAGTACATAGAATGCATAAGTATTCCAGAGTGTACCCATGAACTTTCTCTGACCTTCTGTAACAGCCTTGTCATGGAATCTGTTGGGAAGCCAGGGAGCTGAGTTAGTGTAGAAATACCAACGGATAGCGTCTGCACCGTGCTTTTCGAGTGCATCGAAGGGGTCAACAGCGTTACCCTTTGATTTACTCATCTTCTGACCGTTTTCATCCTGAACATGGCCGAGAACGATAACATTCTTATAAGGTGCTTTATTGAAAATAAGAGTTGAAATTGCAAGGAGTGAATAGAACCAGCCACGGGTCTGGTCAACAGCTTCTGAAATGAAGTCTGCAGGGAACTGTGACTCGAAAAGCTCCTTGTTCTCAAAGGGATAGTGATGCTGTGCAAAGGGCATTGCACCTGAGTCAAACCAGCAGTCAATAACCTCGGGAACTCTTGTCATCTGCTTTCCGCATTCGGGACATCTGATTGTGACTTCATCAACATAAGGTCTGTGAAGCTCGATATCATCGGGACAGTTGTCACTCATTTCCTTGAGCTCTGCAATTGAACCGATTGAATGACGGTGGCCGCATTCACATTCCCAGATGTTAAGGGGTGTACCCCAGTATCTGTTACGGCTGATACCCCAGTCCTGAACATTTTCAAGCCAGTCACCGAATCTGCCCTTGCCGATGCTTTCGGGAATCCAGTTGATTGTGTTATTGTTTCTGATAAGGTCATCACGGACTTCTGTCATCTTGATGAACCATGATTCTCTTGCATAGTAGATAAGAGGAGTGTCACATCTCCAGCAGTGGGGATAGTCATGCTCAAACTTGGGAGCATCGAAAAGCATACCCATCTTATCAAGGTCAACAAGCACCATGGGGTCTGCTTTCTTTACGAAAGTACCTGCATAGGGTGTGTTGTCTGTCATGTTACCCTTGCCGTCAACAAACTGAACAAAGGGAAGGTCATACTTTCTGCCGACTCTTGCGTCGTCTTCACCGAATGCGGGAGCACAGTGAACGATACCTGTACCGTCTGTCATTGTGACATAGCTGTCGCACATTACGAAGAAAGCCTTTTTGTTCTGCTTGTCGCAAACGGGCTTGATGAAGTCAAAGAGAGGCTCATATTCCTTGTGTTCAAGAGCCTGTCCGGGGAATGACTCAAGGATTTCGTATGCAGGTGCATCTTCTGTTGCAAGCTTGCCGAGAACCTTGTCAAGAAGTGCTTCTGCCATATAATATGTGTAGCCGTCAGCAGCCTTTACCTTGCAGTATGTGTCCTTGGGGTTAACACAGAGAGCAACGTTTGAAGGAAGAGTCCAGGGAGTTGTTGTCCATGCAAGGAAATATGCATCTTCGCCTGCAACCCTGAAGCGTACAACTGCTGAGCGTTCTTTTACGAGCTTATAGCCCTGGGCAACCTCGTGTGATGAAAGAGGTGTTCCGCAACGGGGGCAGTAGGGAACGATTTTGAAGCCCTTGTAAAGAAGGTCCTTTTCGTAAATCTTCTTGAGTGCCCACCATTCTGATTCGATGAAATCGTTATGATATGTTACATAAGGGTCGTCCATGTCAGCCCAGAAGCCGACTGTGCGTGAGAAATCTTCCCACATGCCCTTGTACTTCCATACGCTTTCCTTACAGTGGCCGATGAAGGGGTCAAGACCGTATTCTTCAATCTGCTCCTTACCGTCAAGGCCTAAAAGCTTTTCAACCTCAAGCTCAACGGGAAGACCGTGTGTGTCCCAGCCTGCCTTACGGGGAACCATACAGCCCTTCATTGTTCTGTAACGGGGAATCATATCCTTGATAACACGTGTAAGAACATGGCCGATATGGGGCTTGCCGTTTGCTGTGGGAGGGCCGTCATAGAAAACATAGGGAGTCCCCTTTGCTTTTTCTTCAATACTCTTTTCAAAGATCTTTTCGTCACGCCAGAACTTTTCAATTTTCTTTTCCTGCTCAACGAAATTCACATTGGGGGAAATAGGATCGTACATTGGAAAAATCTCCTTTCGGTAATAAAAAAAGCCCTTGTCCCGTAATACAGGACAAAGACCGATACTTTGCTTGAAACCACCTGATTACAACATACTGTCATATGCGTCCGCTTTAACGGTCGGCAACCGGAGAAGCCTACTGAAATTCAGCCCTCAGCTCCGGAGTGATTTTCGTTTCTTTCCGTGATACCGATCTTGCACCGTCATCGGTTCGCTGAAATCCGTAAAAGAAATTACTCTCTCCATCACAGCCTTTTATATATTGTATGTATAATATCATACAATTAATATAAAATCAAGGGGTAAAAGTTAATTTGTGCAATAAAAAAGTCGGGGTTATGAAAGCCCCAACACGATTATAATAACACATTTTTCTTGGTAAGTCAATAGTTTTTAATGACATAGTATACAAAATCTCTGTAATAAACAAATAAATTTGGTTAACTTTGTACAATATTCCGTCTTGAAATTCATTTTTCTGTATGCTATTATATAGACACAGAGAGGTGATACCAATGTACAGGTAAAACTCCTGAAGGCTTTGGGAAAACAAAAATGACAAAACAAAAAAGAGTACCGGAGCCGGAACCGATGTCTTAAAAAAGGAACAAAAGCTTCTCAGTAAAACAAGGAATAAATTTACAAACTAAACAAACCTGAACAAACTTAAAAAAATCTTTATCAAAAAAGTTCCTGAAAAACAGACATCACAAAATCTACAGAAAGAGCAGGTACACAAAATGATGCTCGATACAAAGAATGATCAGAAATAACCCTCAGCTGCAGAAAAGCAAAAAGCAGTTGAGGGTTATTTCTTTTTTTTTCTTTATTTGCATTGTAATTTTCTGTCTGATGTTATATAATAAATTAACTTTGCTTTTAAGGAGCGATCAGCATGAAAACAACAAAAGCAATAATCAGCTTTGTTTTGTCCCTGATTATGGTATTTTCTTCAATAGCTGTTGTGGGCGTATCTGCCGCTGACGGCTGTGACTGCGGTCACACACCGATGGTTATGGTTTCGGGCTTCGGTGCCACAACACTTATAAAGGTCAATGATGACGGCAGTGAGGAGGTTGCTTTCCCCTTTGATGCATCATGCATCACAAAGGCTGTCACGGGCAATATCAGCAGCTTTAATACAGAAGCTCCTCTTGATTTTGTCAAGGCACTTCTTGTTGACCTTATCGAGCCTATCAGAATGAATCCCGACGGTACATCCTATTACAATCTCCGTCCTGTTTACGAAACAGTTGAAGACACATCTCTTGAGGGCTTCAAGAAGAATGATGCCCTGAAATATGTTCCTTACACAGGCTCCGATTTCCTTGATATGGAACGCATCGGCAAGAGAATCGGCGATGACCATGTGTTCAATTTCATGTATGACTGGCGTCTTTCAGGCGACATGATTGCAGACCTGCTTGATGAATACATAGAAGATGTTCTTGAGTACACAGGCCACGACAGAGTTGATATTTACTGTCTGAGTCAGGGCAGTGTTGCCGTTGCTCAGTATGTCTATAAATATGCCGATAAGGCACAGGTTGAGGACCTTGTTTTTGACAATCCCATAGTTGAGGGCTCAAACTTTGTCTCAGACCTTCTTGCTCCCGCAGATGAAGTAATCAGACTTGATTTTGAAAGCATTCTTGACCTTCTTGAAGGTATTCTTCATATTGAAACTGACATCTCTGAAATAATAAACGTCCTCGGCATGATTCCGTCAGATTTTGATGTTCACGGCGTTATTGACTATGCTGCAAAGGACCTTATTTATCCCATTGCAAAGGATTCTCCCGCATATATTGAAATGATTATTCCCTCTGAATATGACAGAGTTATTGCAGAGTATTATTCAAACCCCGGCAATGAGGCTCTTGTTGCTGAGGCTGACAAGGTCAGAAACGGATATATGGCTGATGTCAGGGGCACTTTTGAAATGGCCGCTGAATACGGAATTGAAATTTCAATTATCTCCCATACAGGTATTGACCTTGTAACTGCAACAAATGCACTTTCAGACGGTATCGTTGACCTTTCCACTTCATGCGGTGCCTACTGCTCAGCAGACGGTACACCCTTTGCTTCTGACTATGTGCAGAAGGTGGATAACGGTAAAAACTGCATTTCACCTGACAGAACAGTTGATATTTCCTGCGGATACATCCCCGAAAGAACATGGATTATTGACGGTCTCTGGCACGGTATGATTGAGTGGGCACCCAACTCACTTGAGCTTCTTGAAACACTTTTCTATACAGATACACTCACAGATGCATGGAGCAGTGCAAGATTCCCTCAGTTCATGCAGAGTAATGACAGCAACAGCGACATTTACATGTATTTCACTTCAACAAACAGCCTTTATGAAGTAAAAGGCGGTAAGGGTCAGCTTGTTATTGAAAATGTTTCAAAGGAAAACGATGTGCTGATTGATACAGTCACATTTGAGGGAGTCAGCGGTGTTGTTGACATTGCAGTCCCCGTAAATCTCCGTCCCGGTGAAAAAATGACTCTTACGGTTGAAACAGGAAAGAACGGTTACGGCACAATCACCGTGACATATATCGAAAGTGACAATTACATCAATACAAAGACAAAGACAGAGGGCTTCAGCGTTACCGATAACTACAGCGGTAAGCTCACAAATGCAACTGAAACCTCTGTTGCAGGTAACGGCATATTTGCACTTGTTATAAGAATTATTCTTACAATTGCAAATCTTCTCAGAAATCTTGTTTTCAAACAGTAATTCGAACTCACTAACAACAGAAAAGAGAAGATTCGTTCAGGTAACGAGTCTTCTCTTTTATTTTGTCTGTTAAGTGATATGCTGACTAAAGTCAGCGTGATATTTTCAAAAGAAAGTGATATTAAGTCCTTTGGACTTAGTGATATTCTATTCGCCCATAACTTGCGAAGCAAATAACACTCTGCTGAAAGCTGAATAACACTGCGTAGCAATACAACTCGCCGCAGGCGAATAGAGTTGCGGGATACTCCGCCCGGAGTATCCCGCTGATGGTGATTTCTTTTTTATGCTTTATTGTTGACTTTATTTTAAAACAGGTATATAATTTATAATGACTAAATATATAACAGGAGATGTTTATTATGTATAATTTTCCCATCGGTGTAATCATAGACTCTTTCAGATGCGACCTTAAGGAAGCTGTTAAAAAGGCAGCTCAGGTAGGTGCAAACGGTATTCAGGTTTACGCTTCAAGAGGCGAAATGGACCCTGACAACATGACTCCCGCAAAGAGAAAGGAATTCCTCGATATTGTAAAGAGCAACGGTCTTGTTATTTCTGCACTCTGCGGTGACCTTGGCGGCGGCGGATTCACAATCCCCGAGAACAATCCCTGGAAGGTTGAAAAGTCAAAGAGAATTATCGAAATGGCAAAGGAGCTTGAAACTGATGTTGTTACAACTCACATCGGTGTTGTTCCCGAAGATGTAAACCACGACAGATATAAAATCATGCAGGAAGCTTGTTTCCAGCTTGCTGAGTTTGCAGACAGCATTGATGCTCATTTCGCAGTTGAAACAGGTCCCGAAACATCTGCAAACCTCAAGAGATTCCTTGATTCACTCGGCTCAAAGGGTGTCGGCGTTAACCTTGACCCTGCAAACCTTGTTATGGTTACAGGCGATGACCCCGTACAGGCTGTATATAATCTTAAGGATTACATCGTACATACTCACGCAAAAGACGGCAAACAGATTTTCTATGTTGAGCCCGAAATTGTTTACGGTATCAAGAAAGACATCATTATTGAAGACGATTCATTCATCGAAGTACCTCTCGGCGAAGGCAGTGTTGATTTCCCCAACTACCTCAAGGCACTCGAAGACATCGGCTTCAAGGGCTTCCTTACAATTGAAAGAGAAGTCGGCGATGACCCTGCAAAGGACATCGGCAACGCAGTAACATTCCTTCGTGATATTATTGCAAAAAACTAAGATTACAAGGCAAAAGGATAAATTATGAAACTCTGGACAGGTCGCTTCTCAAAAGAAGCAGATAAAATCACAAATGACTTCAATTCTTCAATCGGAACGGACAAAAGAATGTACCGTGAAGACATTGAGGGAAGTATTGCCCATGCAACAATGCTCGGTATGACAGGCATCATCACTCCCGGGGATGCAGATAAAATTGTAGAGGGCTTAAAGCAGATCCTCTCTGAAATCGAAAACGGAACACTTGAAATTGATATGACAAGTGAAGATATCCATACTTTCACAGAGGGTGAGCTCACAAGGCGTATCGGTGATGCAGGTAAAAGACTTCACACAGCAAGAAGCCGTAACGACCAGGTTGCTGTTGATATCAGACTCAATCTTATCAAGGAATGCGATGCCGTTGATGAGCTTCTCTGCAATCTCATTTCCGTCCTTGCGGATATGGGCGAAAAATATGCCGATGCAGTTATGTCAGGCTATACACATCTTCAGAGAGCACAGCCCGTCACTTTCGGTCACTATATGCTCGCTTATGCAGAGATGTTCCTTCGTGAC
>JAFUIY010000029.1 GCA_017473925.1 Clostridia bacterium
TATGATTCTTCGCTGATTAGATAACTTTTTCTTTATACTTTTTTTAAAGTCCTTCTTTCAAAGGGCTTGTTTTGTCATACCTTTTTGCTCTTACTATTAAAATTTCAAAAAACTCTTGACTTTTAATAGTTAGTCACCTCAGTTTCATATTAACATATCAAAATAAAAAAATCAAGCGACAGATAATTGCCGCTTGATATAATGAAAATTATAAGTTATAGTACTTTTCAAACTCAACAGGATGAGGAATCTTTGATATTTCACTGCATTCTGCACGTTTTCTCTTGATGAAGTTCTTGATAAGCTCTTCGGGGAATACTCCGCCTTCTGTAAGGTAATCATAATCAGCTTCAAGACAGTCAAGAGCAGCTTCAAGAGATGTAGGAAGACCTTTGAGCTTTGCTTTTTCTTCTTCAGGAAGATTGTAGAGGTTCATATCATAGGGACCCCAACCGTTTTCATGGGGATCAATCTGATTCTTGATACCGTCAAGACCTGCCATAAGAAGAGCAGCATAGCAGAAATAGGGGTTGCATGTAGCATCAGGATTACGGATTTCAAAACGACGTTCTGAGGGCTGTTTTGCATAAGCGGGGATTCTGATAACAGCACTACGGTTGCTTGTTGCATAACCGACAGTAACAGGTGCTTCAAATCCGGGAACAAGTCTCTTGAATGAGTTTGTGCTGGGATTAGTGATAGCACAGAGTGAACCGATGTGCTTGAGAAGACCGCCAATGAAGTAGTGAGCAGTCTTGCTCAGGTGTGAATAACCGTAATCGTCTGAGAATACGGGCTCACCGTCTTTAAGAAGAAGCATATGTACGTGCATACCGCTGCCTGCTTCGCCATAAACGGGCTTAGGCATAAGAGTTGCACTCTTACCATACTTAGCAGCTGTGTTGTGAATGATATATTTAATCATCATTGTAGCATCTGCCATTTTTGACATTTCGCCGAGCATGGGTTCAATTTAAAACTGACCTGAAGCTGCAACCTCGGGATGATGATACTTAACGGGGATACCTGCATCTTCAATAAGCATACACATTTCACTTCTGCATTCATAAGAAGTGTCAAAGGGCTTTGCAATATGATAAGCCTTCTGAAGAGGAACGATATGTCCGAGTCCCTGAGTAGCACTGTTCCAGTATGACTGTTTTGCATCAACACTCATTGCTACAGAATTGGGTTTTACTTCCCAGCCGACCTGATCAAAAAGATAAAATTCAAATTCAGGAAGAATCATCATTGTGTCAGCAATGCCTGAATCTCTCATATATTTCTCAGCTGCAAGAACGATGTTTCTCGGATACTGAGCAAGAGGACGATTTTCAGGGGAGTCGATAATCATTGCATTACCGCTCATTGAAAGAGTGGGGATTTCGCAGAAGGGATCAATCATAGCTGTATCAGGGTCAGGAATAAATACCATGTCACTCTTTTCAACAACAGCATATCCATAGTTGGAAGCGTCAAAACCGACACCGTCACGCATAATTTCAGGTGTGAAATTCTGTGCGGGAATAGTTACATGACGATACTGACCGTTGATATCAACCATTTTGAAATCAACCATTTTTATGTCGTTTTCTTTAATGTGATTCATAATCTGTTCTACAGTTTTGCTCATCTTTACATCTCCGTTTCTGGATTAATTTACCGAAATTATATTATCACATAATAAAAACATTTTCAATAATTTGTTATAAGATTTTCAATCACAGATAATATTTTTAAAATCTTTTCCTGAAAATCATTTTCGGTTTCAATAATTATCAATGATTTGTGATTCTTCCACACTTCACGGGTACGGATGTTAATGATTCTGGCTTCTTCCTCTGTTTCAATCCGTGCAGGGTTATTGTCAGTAACAGAATACAATTTGTCGTCACTCATTGCGGCAGAATCAAGAAAAATAACAGCATCATAAAAACTGAGTATATCCTTTTCATTCAATTGAAGCTCTTCAAGGATGCTATCATACTCTGAATCATTAAGATATGCCTTTCCGTCAAGACAGCCTCTGTCAAAAATTACAACTGCATTCTCACTCAGCTGTCCGGCACAATTCAGATAAATCTGTTCTTTTTTTATCTGAAGCTCAAGAAGATTTTTCTGAAAATTGCGCTGACCGATTTTTGAAGATGTTATACCGCTGTTAATGAGCTCCGTTGCAGTTTCGGGAACAATAACAGTTTCATATCCTTTATTATTGAGAAATACTGATATTTCTTTCAGAGCGGATGTTTTTCCTGCACAGGGGCCACCCGTCAATGCGATTTTGTAAACCATAAATACCTCATAAAAAACAAGCCGCAGAAAATTCTGCAGCCTGTAAAAAATTATTTTGTGCCGAAAAGTCTGTCACCTGCGTCACCGAGACCGGGCAGGATATAACAATTATCATTAAGGCATCTGTCAAGAGTTGAAACAAAAATCTCAACATCAGGATGTGTTTCAGCTACCTTTGACACACCCTCGGGAGCACCGATAATTGCCATAAATTTTATGTGCTTACATCCTCTTTTCTTGAGAGAATCAATTGCATCGCATGCACTTCCGCCTGTAGCAAGCATGGGGTCAAGAAGAAGCACAAGCATATTTTCAATTCCGTCAGGAAGCTTGCAATAATACTCGCAAGGCTCAAAGGTTTCTTCATTACGGTACATACCGATATGACCGACCTTTGCAGAAGGGAAGAGCACATGAACACCGTTAACCATACCGAGACCTGCACGGAGAATGGGAACAACAGCAACAGAATTATCCTTAACTACTGTCTGAATGCATTCTTCAAGAGGAGTTTTAACTGTAATTTCAGTTGTGGGAACACCCTCTTTAAGACACTCAAAAGTCATAAGAGTAGTAATCTCTTCAATAAGCTCCCTGAATTCCTTCATGCTTGTTTTCTCATCACGGAGAATAGCAATCTTGTGATTGACAAGAGGATGATTAAAGATTGTTACATTATCATAATTTTTCATATTATAAACGCCTCCGGAAAATTATTTTTCCTTACCGAATTTGCTGTTTTCAACCTTAGTAAGAATTGCATTTGTAATGATACCGATAATAAGAGCTGTAGCAATAGCAGTAATCTGAATTGTCTTTGAAACAGCACCGTCTTCAGCAATTGCATAGGGAATCTGAATTGTAAGACCGCCGATACCGGAAATAAGAATTGAAGCAACAACGAACAGATTCTTATTATCTCCGAGATCGAGATCCTTAAACATCTTAAGACCTGAAACAGCAATAAAACCGTAAAGTGTAAGACAGACACCGCCCATAACACAGGAGGGAATAGTCTGAAGAAGAGCCATAACAGGGCTGATAAATGAAAGAATGATACACATAAATGCTGTTGTTGTAATTGTAGCAACAGAAGCATTTCTTGTGATAGCTACACAGCCGACTGATTCACCGTATGTTGTATTGGGGCAGATACCGAAAACAGTACCCATAATTGAACCGACACCGTCACCGAGAAGAGTTCTCTTAAGACCGGGTTCTTCAATAAGATCTTTGCCGATAATTGATGAAAGATTCTTATGGTCAGCAATATGTTCTGCAAAAACAACAAGTGCAACGGGAAGGAATGCAATGATAACTTCAGCAATACCGCCTGCATTAAGAATTGTTGCATCGGGATTTGCATTAAGAATTGATGCTGAAAGATTACCGCTTGCAATCTCCTTGATTGCTTCAATAAGAGCAAAATCAGGATAGTTAAAGAAAGCTGTAATACCCTTGAATGTACCGTCAGCAGCAACAAAATTGTCAATAACAGGCTGGAAGTTGATAATCATAAGATAGTCAATGCCTGCAGCTTTACCGATTACTGTAAACACGGCAGCAACAACATAGCCTGCCGCAATACCGATAATGAAGGGGATAAGACGTGCCATCTTAACCTTTTTCTGAGTTGAACAGATAACGATAGTGAAAAATGCTACAAGACCACAGAAAAGAGAAACAAGATTGTAAGCTGCATTGGGCTGAGCAACATTAGCTTTTACAATATCACCCATTGCTGCACCTGCAAGTGAAAGACCGATAAGTGCAACTGTGGGACCGATGATAACAGGAGGCAAAAGCTTGTTAACCCAGTTTGTACCTGCAAAATGAATAACAATTGCAATTACAACATAAACAAGACCTGCAACAACAGAACCGAGAATAATACCGCAGTAGCCGTATGCAAGACCGACTCCAAGTGAATTAAGGAATGCAAATGAACTGCCGAGGAAAACAGGGCTGTTTTTTCTTGTAAAGAGCTGATATACAAGAGTGCCTATACCTGCACCGAGAATAGCTGCAGGAATCTGGGTAGGAAGACCGATAATTGTGGGAACAGCTATTGTTGCAGCAAGAATAGCAAGAAGCTGCTGAAAAGCAAAAACAATAAGCTGACCGAATTTCGGTTTGTCGTGGATGTCAAAAATTAGATTTTTTTCCATTACAGAAGTACCTCCTGAAATTGTAACATGATTTGACGAAATTCATCATCTTATTTATTTTAGCATATATACAAGTTGAATGCAAACAAAAAATAAAAAGCCGTCGGAAAAAATCGACGGCCATTTTTGTTGAAGTAATACAAATTGAATGCAAAATCACATAATCAATAGTATTATAAACCGGAATTAACAAACGCAATGTTTTTAAAATCATTGTAATGATGTCGTACAATATAATCAATATATGAATCAATAAGCTGAGCTGTCAGAATATATCCCATAGGATTCATATGACCGTACAGATAATACTTATCCTTAAAGCTTTTATTGTATACGGGGCCGTATTTATACAAATCAATCACATATGAATTACTGTAATAATCAGCAAGATTATAAAGCTCTTTTATTACTGCTTCACATTGTTCTTTTTTGGCTTCATCATCTTCATCAGGAAATGTAATAAAGAAAAATTTTGCGTCAGGGCTGATTTCTTTATAACGTCTGATAATTTCACCATAAGCACCTATAAAGGTTGAATCGTTACGGTTTTTCACATCATCAACACTGCCGATTTCTTTCATTCCTCCGTTATAGATATCATTTACCCCAAGAGCAATCACATAAGCCTGACAAGCTTTGTCTTTATCCCAGAAGCCGTTATTTTCGGCAAAGGATTCCAGATATTCCTTTGCAGTCATTCCTCCGCGTGAGAAATTGTATGCAGTCAGACCGTTATTTCTTGCTATATACTGTCCCCATGAATAATCAAACATATCGTGATATGACTTGTTTCCGTCCTTATCACATGCTTCAAATTCACCTGAGGATAAGCTGTCACCGATAAAAGCAATTTTTCTGAAAACAGATGTCATACTGTAGCCGTTGACAAGCTTTTCAAGAGGTTTTTCATCTGATGTATATAAAATATTATTCCAATACATAATTATTCTCCTGATTTTATTAATCTGAATACCTGATACGCCGTATCATAAAGGTTTTTATATGCGACATCTTTATTCAGAGCATCTTCGAGTGTTGTAATGTTTCTGAGTATCGGAAAAAATGCATCAATCCCGTACTGATTGCATATTTCAGCATCATCCGAAACACATCCTGCAAAAGCTATTACCTTTTTGTTATATTTTTTTGCAAGCTTCGCAATACCGATGGGTGCTTTCCCCATTACTGTCTGAGAATCAAGACGGCCTTCACCGGTAATGACAATATCTGAAGTTCTGATTATTTCTTCAATTCCCGATTCTTCAATTATAATATCAATTCCCGGCCTGAGACTTGCATTTAAAAAGAAAGAAAATGCAAAACCCAAACCTCCTGCAGCACCTGATCCTTCTTTATTCATATCAGAAGCAGGGAAGTGCATCTTTACGATGTCAGCAAAATGCAACATCCATCTATCCATATCCTCAACCATATCAGGTGTTGCACCCTTCTGAGGTCCGTATACAGCACTGCAACCGTTATTTCCGCAAAGGGGATTTTTTACATCACAAGCAATATTGAAAACACATTCTTTAAGTCCGGGAATAACATTGTCTGTTCTGATTTCAGATAATAGTTCAAGTCCTGTTGCACTACAGGGGACAGGTGTGTTATTTTTATCGAGAAACTCAAAACCCAAAGCGGAGAGCATTCCGAGACCTCCGTCATTGGTTGCACTGCCGCCGATACCGACAATAAATCTTCTGCAGCCTCTGATAATTGCATCCTTAATCATTTCGCCGACACCGAATGTTGTTGTGTGAAGAGGATTTCTTTCTTCAGGTGATATGAGTGTAAGTCCTGATGCTGATGCCATTTCCATAATTGCAGTATTATTTATAATGCAATACATTGCTTTTACAGGCTTCATCAAAGGCCCGTTAACAGTTAATTCAACAGGTTCAGCATTATAATAAGACATAAAAACATCTGTAGTACCTTCTCCGCCGTCTGCAAGGGGTACAACAGCAACATCTGCATCATTATAAACCCGTAATACAGCTTCTTTAACAGCATTACCTGCTTCCGATGAAGACAGACTCCCTTTGAACGAATCAATAGCAATTGCAACACGCATGATATCACCTCAAAACAATTATACTATATTAAAGAGAGAATAACAATATAAAAATTACCCTCAGACAGAACAATCTGAGGGAATAATATGTATTCAAATCAATCCTGATTTCTGAGCGTAATTGTTCCTGTTTCTGCATCAAGAGCATCAACAATAGCAAGAGATTCAAGCTGATAGCCGAGATTACGGATTACACGGCCGCCAATCTGGAAGCCTTTTTCAATGACAATTCCGCATCCTTCAACAACAGCACCTGATGATTCAACAATAGAAATAAGTCCCTGCAAAGCACATCCGTTTGCAAGAAAATCATCAATTATAAGAACATGCTCGCCTTCATGAAGGAATTTTTTTGAGACAATTACCTGATTCTTGTTTTTGTGAGTAAATGATTCAACTTCAGCAACAAACATTTCACCGTCAATATTAATTGATTTTGTTTTCTTTGCAAAAACCATCGGAACACCGAATTCCTTTGCTGCAAAAGCAGCAATACCGATGCCCGAAGCTTCAATTGTCAGAATCTTTGATACGGGCTTATCACTGAAGCGTCTTTTGAATTCCTTGGCAATTTCTTCTAAAAGGTTAATATCAACCTGATGATTGAGAAACGAATCAACCTTAAGTACATTACCTGATTTTACAATACCGTCCCTGAGAATTCTTTCTTCCAGAATATTCATATAACTTTTCTCCTTAGTTTACCTGTTCTGTAATATTCCTTGCAACATGAACACCGCTTGCCGAGGCATGTGACAGTGAATGCGTGATACCGCTGCCGTCACCGATAATATAAAGACCGGGATAGCATGTTTCAAGCTGTTCATTTACACGGACTTCCATGTTATAGAATTTTACTTCAACACCATACAACAATGTATCATCATTTGCAGTACCTGGTGCAACCTTATCAAGTGCATAAATCATCTCGATAATACCGTCAAGAATACGCTTCGGCAGAACAAGACTGAGATCACCGGGTGTTGCATTGAGAGTAGGAGTAATGAATGAGTCATTCATACGGCTGGGAGTTGAACGACGGCCACGGATAAGGTCACCGAATCGCTGAACAATAACACCGCCGCCAAGCATATTACTCAGTCTTGCAATTGATTCACCGTAACCGTTTGAATCCTTGAAAGGTTCCGAGAAATGCTTTGCAACAAGAAGAGCAAAATTAGTGTTGTCAGTCTGCTTTGCAGGGTCCTCATAGCTGTGACCGTTTACCGTAATAATTCCGTTTGTGTTTTCATTAACTACGGCACCCTTGGGATTCATGCAGAATGTACGGACCTTATCACCGTATTTTTCTGTACGGTATACAATTTTACTTTCATACAATTCATCTGTAAGATGAGCAAATACAGCAGCAGGAAGCTCTACACGGACACCGATGTCAACACGGTTTGATTTTGTAGGAATATCAAGCTCCTTACAGACCTTTTCCATCCACTTGCTGCCGCTTCTGCCGACTGAAACGATACACTTTTCACAGCTGTAGGTTGCATCCTTGCATTTAACGGAATAGCCTCCTGCAATAATTTTAACCGATTCAACAGGAGTATCAAAGTAAAAATCAACCTTGTCCTGAAGATGAGTGTATATATTTTTCAGTACAATATAATTTATATCTGTTCCGAGATGACGGACTGATGCATCAAGCAGATGCAAGTCATGCTGAATGCATAAGGTCTTGAACCGTGTGCCTGCAGTTGAATACAGCTTACAGCCGTCACCGCCGTAACGCATATTGATTTCATCAACATATCGCATAAGGTCGAGAGCCTGCTTCTTGCCGATATATTCATAAAGAGTACCGCCGAAATCATTTGTAATATTATATTTGCCGTCAGAAAAAGCACCTGCACCGCCGAAGCCGCTCATAATGGAACAGCTCTTGCAGTTGATACATGTTTTAATTTTCTTACCGTCAATAGGGCAGTGCCTCTTGCTCAGAGCATGTCCTGCTTCAAAAACAGCAACTTTCATATCGGGCTTGATTTTCATAAGCTCATAACATGCAAAAATACCACCGGGACCTGCACCTATAATTATTACATCATAATCCATATACTTTCCACCATTCAAATTTATCTATGACAATTATATCGTAAAAGTATGTAAAAGTAAATAATTTTACAGAAAATAAAATAGCAGTCGACAAAGCCGACTGCATAATTTTGGCTCGTAGCACCGAAAAAGATATCACTTGTCAAGTTGATATAA
>JAFUIY010000030.1 GCA_017473925.1 Clostridia bacterium
CAGCTTTCCCCCTTTCTGACGGCTTGTTCCCCGGCTTTGCCGTAAGATCGAAAAATCAGTGCATATTCTTCCTGCCCTTTTCTCAGGACAGAACATTTATTACCATGAAGAAATATTTATTCCCCTATATATCAAGATTTTTCGGAGCAACTCTCCCCTCTTTCGGTGAATATGAAACCTCGTATGCAGCCTCAACTCTTGAAGAAAAGCTTATGCAGACAAATACTCAGATAGCTATTGCAAATACCCCCGTCTGCAAATATATAGCTCAGGCAGGAAAAAAGATTTCATGCTGGAGTGATATGATTTCATATGCTCCTTACGAAAAAACAGATAAAGATAATGCAGACAGCTTTGCCGCTGTTCAGGCAGCTGAATACTATGAGTGTAAATTCGGTGCTGCTGTGGTTGAGGGGCAGAAGGATGAGCAGGGATGCTTCACTGCGACAATTTCGGTTTCAAACAGAAAAACTGCCACAATCAGAACAATATCGTCAATTCCTGATGAAACTCATGATGATTTCATGAACACACTTGTAACTGAGCTCTTCCTTATGCTCTGTCAGGAAATTGAAAATGCCCCCGAAGAGGATGCTGATACACCTAAATATATCAGTCCGACTCCTGCAATTCACGGCAGTCATATTCTGCTTTATATAATCCTTATTGCGACAACATTTTTCCTTACATATGTAGCCGCATCATTCTCAGACCTTTCATTATTCGCATAAACATGAAACATAAAATTACAGATATCATCGCAAGAGTGCTGATATTCATTCCCGCCCTTGCAGTTATTATAACATCTGTTTCTTTTCCCGGTTATGTCCCGTCATATAACAGTTCTGTATATGATATCAACGGTGACGGTGAGGTAACGGACACAGATGTAAAATATGTACTTGCATTGTCTGCTTCCCTTTCCTCTGACATCCCGTCAGAAATAAAGCTGAGTGCTGATGTCAACGGCGACAGTATTATAAACGCTGATGATGCAAGGCTCGTCAGTCTCAACATTAATACTCCGTCAGTTTACATTCAGGAGGCTGCCCCTGTTGAAGTTCCCCTTGTTGATAATAATTTTGATTCCTATGACAGTCAGGGTAATCCCGTTTCTGTGGTTGACACTGTTGCAGGTGCATACAATGTTATCAACAGTCAGAAAATGTATATCTACCCTGACCTGACACAGGTTATGGCAATGAGAGACACCTTTATCATCATTGCCTTCGGCTGGGGTCACGGTGTAGGAATGAGCCAATGGGGTGCCGTAGGACTTGCAAGAGCAGGTTATTCATATATTCAGATTATACAGCATTACTACAGAAATGTTGCAATCATGAAGGAAACTCCTCCCCCTACAGTCAGATGTGCAGGCAAGGATGTTGACACAACAGAAATGCTTGCAAGAATAGTTGAAAAGGAAATTGCAGGTATCACAAACCATAATGACCCCGTTGATGCAAATGCTCTCAGAGCGCAGGCTGTTGCAGCCTACACCAACATGAAATATTCTGACTATTCTGTCAGCGGATGCTCCTATGTAAGCAATTATAATTCATGCAGAAACGATGTAAAGGCAGTTGCAAAGGAAATTGCAGGTCAGTTCATGCTCTATAACAATCAGGTTCCCTATGCTTATTACTCAGCCTGCTCGGCAGGTGTTGCTGCTGACTATGCTACAGTATGGGGCAGCACAAGCAAGGACATGAGCTATCTTTACAACAGCTCTTCATATTATGACTGCTACACTAACGGTTACATTTCTGCTACTGCATATTCACCGCAGACAATCAGGAATTATATCACGGCTTATGACCCGTCAATTGTCCTTTCAGACAATCCTGCCGAATGGATAAAAATTCTCAGCCATGACGATGCAGTCAATGAAAACATCGGATATGTTTCAGCGATGCAGATAGGTAACAGAACCTTCAGCGAAGCAGGCGGATTGAGATTCCGTGACGATGTCATGAAATATAATGTAAAATCTCCGTGCTTTGCAATCATTTACAACGGTCAGTATTTATAAAACATAAATCATCATAATCAGGAAAGGTGTTTTAATATGTCTATTCTTATTACAGGCGGTGCCGGTTACATCGGTTCACACACATGCGTTGAGCTTCTGAGTGCAGGCTATGATATTGTCGTCATCGACAACTATTCAAACAGCTGTAACGAATCTCTTGAGAGAGTAAAGAAGATTTCAGGCAAGGAATTCAGCTATTACGAATGCGATATCCGTGACAAGGAAGGTCTTAACAGAATTTTCAAGGCTCACAACATTGAAGCTGTTATTCATTTTGCAGGTCTCAAGGCTGTCGGCGAATCATGTCAGAAGCCCCTTGAATATTACGACAACAACATCGGCGGAACAATTGCCCTTGTTGAAGTTATGAGAAACAACGGCTGTAAGAAGATGGTATTCTCATCATCAGCAACAGTTTACGGTGAAGAAAACGAAGTACCCTTCATTGAAACAATGAAGACAGGTACAACAACAAATCCCTACGGTACAACAAAGCTTTACATCGAAAATATCCTCAAGGATATCTATGCAGCAGACAACGAATGGAGCATTGTGCTTCTCCGTTACTTCAACCCCGTAGGTGCTCATGAAAGCGGTCTTATCGGTGAGGCACCCTCATTCCCAACAATCTCATGCCCTATATTTCACAGGTTGCAGTCGGCAAGAGAGAATACTTAAGTGTATTCGGCAACAACTACCCTACTCCCGACGGAACAGGTGTAAGAGACTACATCCATGTCGTTGACCTTGCTCTCGGCCATGTAAAGGCAATCGGTTTTGCTCTTCCCCGTACAGGCGTTGAAATTTTCAACCTCGGTACAGGTAACGGCACAAGCGTTCTCGGTCTTGTCAAGGCATTTGAAGAGGCTAACGGCATCCCCGTTCCTTATAAAATTGTTGAACCCAGAGCAGGTGACGTTGCTTACTCCTATGCAAATGCACAGAAGGCACTTGACATTCTCGGCTGGAAGGCTGAAAGAGATGTCACAAAGATGTGCGAAGATACATGGAGATGGCAGAAGAACAACCCCAACGGCTACAACAGCTGATAATCATGAAAAGAATCATTTCATTGGTGGCAGTCCTTTTAATTATCATATGTCCCATGACTGCAGGTGCAACAGATGAAACACTTCCTGCTCCTGACTGGGTACAGACTGAGCTCAACAGTGACTCATCAAAAACAGTGATAATAAAGACACCCACATACATGATTGACTATGTCGATTACTATGAATACAGCACAGACGGATTCCTGACGGTAAAAAAGCTGTCTGAGCCCACAGGCGGTGAACTGAGAATCAGCACCACATGTGAGTTTTCACTTCGTTATTACAGCGACGGATTCTGTTCTCCCGTATTCTCAATGACAGTTGTGATAAACAGGAACACTGTTGTCACCTGTCACTCAACAAATATCTCAATAATCATCCCCAATGACTCACCTGTCCCTAAAGACATAACTGTTTCAGCCTTTGAAATCATAAACGGTCCCGATTACATTGCCGCTGACGAAGCAATTGATGACAATGTGCCCTTCCGTCTTTATGATGTGACAGTTATGAGAAACGGAAAAATATACAGCAGTGAAGAACCTTTTTACTATCTCTTCCCTACGGAAGGATATGATGTGACACATTGCAAGATATATCACATGACAGAAAAAGGCGTAATCACGCTCATTGACAGCGTTTACGAAATGAATATGCTTTTCTGCGCAACAGAAAAAACAGGCATGTTCATTGTTGCTGAAGACATGTTGTATTCAACAGGTGACCTCAGCGGTGACGGAAAGGTTCAGGCAAAGGATGCAAGACTTGCACTGAGAATTGCCGCAAGACTTGACAGCTGTTCCGAGAAACAGCTCTCTGCCGGAGATATTGACAAAAACGGAAAAATTGATGCATCAGATGCAAGAAAAATCTTGCGTTTTGCAGCATCTCTTGATATAATATAAAACATTATAAAGGGGACATTTATATGGATATCCCTGCAATACTTCTGAAAAAGGCAACGAGCGCCGTCAGCAACGGTGCCGCAAAAAAGAACAGCAAAAATGCATGCCCCGCTCTTCCTGAAGGCAGATTTGATTACTCACAGGCAAAAAGTGACCGATTCACATTCGGTTTTGCTAAAAGAGTGATTATTCCGGAGAACAAAATCCCCGGAAAGAAAAAGTATTACATCGCAGGCTACAGAATAAACAATCCTGCTGTCGGAATACTTGACAATCTCACGGCAAAGGCATTGTGGATTGATGACAACACAGAAAGAGGCGGCGTTGTGTTTGTTTCTGTTGACTGTGTGGGGCTTTTCGGTACGGATATTGCTCTGATAAGGAAAAGACTCGAGAGCTTCTGTGTAATTTCAAATTGCAGAAGCGTGAACATCTGCTCAACACACACCCATGCAGGTATCGACACCATGGGAATGTGGGGTCCTCTGCCGAAAACAGGCAGGGATAAGGACTTCATGGAGATTGTGTATTCAGGTATTGTTTCTGCTGTTGAAGAAGCTTACAGAAACAGACGTGACGGTCAGGTTTATCTCGGCTACGGAAAAGCTGACGAGGGTGCTCAGGATATGGGCAGACCTCCTCATGTATATTCCGATGCAATAACAAGACTGCGTTTTGTTCCCGATGACGGGTCAAGGGAAGTTTACTTCATAAACTTTGCTTCCCATCCCGAATCGCTCTGCAGCAAAAACTCTCTTGTCAGTGCTGATTTCCCCTGCTATGCGGCAAAATACATTGATAAGAATGCAGACGCTGAAATGATGTACTTCCCCGGGGCTATCGGCGGAGTCAGCATGAATGCGATGGATGAAAACAACATTCTTTCAACTATAAAAACGGGCGACAGACTTGGTGAAATCATCTGCTCAATCAAGGAAGAAACAAAGCTTTCACCATATATTAACATCCTCAGACAGGAAATATATCTCAACTGTGATAATCCTGTTTTCTGGTTTATTTCAAAGTTCGGTATCATTCCCGAAAAAATGATTGCAACGGGTAAAGGCAATCTTAACCTCGGAATGAAAGCAGAAATGTCCTTCATTCAGTTCGGTGAACTGAACATGCTTCTGCTTCCCGGTGAGCTTTTCCCCGAACTTGCTTACGGAGGTTATCTTTCAAGAGAAGAATCATCAATTGACTCTCCTCCCGAAATTAATCCCGATCCCCTTTGTAAAATTGCCGGAGATGATAAACTTCTTATATTCGGTCTTGCCAACGGCGAGATAGGATATATACTCGCTCCCAATGACTATTATCTGCATCCGACACTGCCCTTTATTGAAGAAGCAAAGGACAGAACGGGCAGAAAACACTACCCGGAAACAAATTCACTGGGACCGGAAACAGCTTATAAAATAGCTGACACATTCAAAGAAATGATTAAAAAAGTTAAAAGTACTGATATGTAATATAAAGGAGATGATATAAATGTATGTAGCGGTTATGGGATTCGGAACAGTCGGCTCAGGTGTGGCTGAACTCATCTACAAAAACCACGACAGCATTGTCAAGAAAAGTATGCAGGATTCTCTGGAGGTAAAATATATTCTCGATATAAGAGATTTCCCCGACAATCCTTTTGCAGATAAAATGATTAAGGATTTCAACATTATCCTCAACGACCCTGAGGTTGAAATTGTTGTTGAAACAATGGGCGGTGTCACATTCGCTTACGACTTCGTAAAGAAGCTTCTTCTTGCAGGCAAGAGTGTTGTCACATCCAACAAGGAGCTTGTTGCACAGCACGGCTACGAGCTTCTCACAATCGCAGAGGAGAAGAATGTAAACTTCCTCTTTGAAGCAAGTGTCGGTGGCGGTATCCCCATTATCAGACCCATTACACAGTGTCTTGCAGCAAATGAAATTGACGAAATTGCAGGTATACTCAACGGCACAACAAACTATATCCTTACAAAAATGATTACTGAGAAGCAGAGCTTTGATGAAGCACTCGCAAAGGCTCAGGAGCTCGGTTATGCAGAAAAAGATCCCACAGCAGATGTTGACGGTCACGATGCATGCCGTAAAATCTGCATCCTTTCAGCTCTCAGCTTCGGCAAGCATGTTTATCCTGCTTCTGTCCATACAGAGGGTATCAGAAAAATTGCTCTCAGCGATGTTGCCTACGCTGCATCATGGGGCGGTGTAATCAAGCTTATTGCATCAGCAAAGAAGCTTTCAGACGGCAAAATCAACGTAACTGTCGGCCCCACATTTGTTGCATCTCATTCACAGCTTGCCGGTGTTGACGATGTTTTCAATGCAGTGCTTATCAGAGGCGACGCAACAGGTGATGTCGTATTCTACGGTAAGGGCGCAGGTAAGATGCCTACAGCTTCTGCAGTTGTAGCTGACGTTATTGACGCTGCAAAGCATACAAAGAAAAAGAAGAACTTCGGCTGGGAAGATGCTGAAGATAACTATGTTGCTGATTACCTTGAGGCTGAGACATCACTCTATGTCAGAGGCACAACTGATAATAAGGATGCAGTTATCAAGGCTCTTAACGACACAATCGGTGCCGTCAGAGTACTTACAAGAGAAGATGCTCCCGAAAACGAAATTGCATTCGTTACAAACCCTGCAGCTGAGGGTGCCCTCAGAAAAGGTATTGCAGACACAGCAGGACTTGATGTTGAGTCAATCATCCGTGTTGCAAATTATTAACAGATAATAATAGTAAAAACCGTTGTCATAAGACAACGGTTTTTTTTGAATTACAAATCAGGATTTATCGAAAATAAATGCATTAATCATACCGGAGAAATTACAGTATCTTATCCATCATAAATATTGCAAAGAGAGTGTTTGCCCATGCAAACCAGCTTCTTGTGAATTCATCGGGATTATCACAGTTGAAGCCCTCATGCATAAAGCCCGTACCTGCATCTGTTGAAAGAAGAGTGTTGTAAATTCTTTCAATCTCTCCCCTGTCATCCGTTGTAAGACCTTCAATAAGAAGACCTATGTGCCAGATGTAATTCTCGGGAGTGTGAGGACTGCCTATACCCTTTGCGGCTGTGCCTTCAAAATAATAGGGATTGGACTTGCTTAAAACAAACTTTCTTGTACTCAGATACATTTCATCTGTTTTACTGCAATAACCCATGTAAGGCAGAGCGAGAAGACTGGGGACATTTGCATCGTCCATCATCAGCTTATTGCCGAGACCGTCAACCTCATAAGCATAAACCTTTCCGTTTTCTGTTTCAACAACAGCGAAATCATTTATACCCTTTTCAACCTCTGCACAAAGATTCTCTGCTGTGTCTTTATAAAGGTCGCAGACACCTGCATCGCTGAGGTTCTTGTGAAGATTCTTAAGTGTTGCAATAATGAACATATTTGAGGGCACAAGGAACGGATAAACACACTTGTCATCACTCGGTCTGAATGCACTTCTGACCATGCCCGTATATGCATAATCAGCACCGTACCCGTTGTTATCAAGAGTGTCCTTACCGTCTTCCCATGTTCTGCGGAAATAATACTCCGAATTCTTCGGATTCTGTTCTGTTATGAGTGTATCAAGGATTGTCTTATAAGCCTTGTTGAACTTCTCACCGAAGATTTCCTTATCTCCTGTGTTCTCATAATATCTGTTGAGAAGCCACAGCGGATAAATGAGAGAATCAATCTCGTATTTACGCTCCCAGACGATGTCAAGCTTCATTGTGTCATCATTATGACCTCTGCCGTTTGCTGATTCATTGAAAGCATTGGCGTAAGGGTCGAGGCAGATAAGCCCGAACTGTCTTTCGAGAAGACTTCTGACAAGTGCTTTTGCATCTTCATCGTCTTTTGCGGCTCTGACATAATGGCTGACCTGAACACTGCTGTCACGAAGCCACATTGCTTCTATATCACCGGTGATGATGAAGACATTGCCTTCATCATCATATTTTACAGTAGTTTCAAGTGTGTTGAGATAACACTTGCGGAACATATCACGGACTCTTTCGTCAGCAATCCTGTCTGCCGTTTTATCAAGGTTTTTATAGAGATTTTCGTATGTCATAAATCTGCCCTGTTTATTTACCTGATTTTTTTGCCTGTTTTTCTGCTCTGAGCTGTGCTCTGTAAGCCTTTTCTTCAGCTTCCTTTGCAAGACGCTCTGCTTCGTCAGCAGCACGCTTTTCTTCAACTCTCTGTTTTGCTTCGTCGTAATCTACTGCGATTTCATCAAAATGCTGATAGTTTTCATACTGACGAACCATTTTTTCAGCATCAAGATAGGGCTTTGCGGCACGATTGAATGTTGCGTGTTTTTCCATTTCCTTCTTGCCGTTTTCACGGGCAAGCTTACGCTTTTCTTCAACAGCCTTGATTTCGTCTTTAAGCTCACCGAGTCTTCTACGACTATTTGTATCCTCACCTGCACCTAATGTTGAAGATAATGAGTTAAAATCACTCTGCATAATTGCCATAGATACTATATTAAAACCAAACATAGTAAGAATTAAAAATACAACTTCATTACTGGATGCAGAATATCCATGTTTAAAAAATTCTTCTTTTACAACTTTACCACGAGTGAACCACCAATACCAAGAGTAGAATGGCACAAAAATCAAACAAAGCATTTCACTAATACAACGAGTATTATCATGTTTTATTGCTTTTGTATTTTTTACAAGCAAATACTGCCAATAAACAGCATATATACCCATTGTTAAAAAAGATATAAGTAAACTAACTCCAATTTTCCTTTTATTAATAGGGATCAAATTATATCATCCTTCCATTAGTCATATGATTTTCCAATATTAAATCACCTTTAATATCACAAGCTGCTTTCTTTTTTACATTAAGCTATTTTAATCCCAAGCTATCCAATCCTGTTTTATTTTTTTTAGAGAAGCCTTTTCAAGATAAAGCTTCTTGAGAAGTTCATCGCATTCGTCTTCTTCATTATAGAAACCTTCAAGAACTGCAAAATCAGGCTGAACAAAAACTTCGGGATTGCTGAAATTCTTTCTGATTTCCTTAAGTGCAAGCTTCTTGTTCTTTGCAATTTCAATTGCCTTTGAACGAGCTTCCTTTGAAGCTTCATCTGACTTAGGCATTGCCTTTGCAGCAGAAATTTCAGCATTGATTTCATTGATGTTCATATCAAGAAGACCATGGAGACCTGCTGAGAAAACACGACGGCTCTGTTCGAGCTGTGCATAGTAAACGGGAGTTGAATATTTATCAAGCTCTGCACATACAAACTTGGCAATTTCAATTTCCTCATTGAACTGCTTGTCAGCAAGGTATGCTTTTTTCGCAGCTTTTTTCTGTTCCTTATCCGAAATATTCTTATATGACTTCTTATCAAGAACTTTAGGTGTTGCAACAGCCATTTCTCTTGAATTTCTGATAATATCAACACCTTCAACAAGGTCTTCGTCCTTGAGAGCGCCGTTACCGTAGTCCTCATACATAGCACGTACTTTAAGAACACGGACAACAGACTGCTGTTTTCTTTCATTGAAGTCATACCAGAAATAAGGAATAACATTCATAAGTGCACCAATAGCGGCAACAATAATAAGAACTGTAAGAAGATCACCGAGAATGCCTAAGTCATAAAGAGCTGAATTCGGGTTAATATAGTTATTCTGTCCTTCAGAAAACTGTTTTGCAAGAATTTCTCCGACAGTCGTTTTTCCGTCACCGAGAACTCTGTTGAGAACTTCAGGGTTCTTTGTAACTTGTTTTGCAACCTCTTCTGTAATTCCGTTTTTCTCATAAATGAAAGGCAGAACAGATGATGTTGCAAGTGCAAGCACGGTACCGATAGTATTTACGGCAGAAAACATACCGTCAATTCTTTCACCTGTCTGATACTGCTGATAGTCACGGATATCAGCCTGAATTGAGGGGTTAAGAATATGTGCAAATGAACCCATAAGAGCATTGAACCACAAGCATACAAGAATGAGCCATATTGTTGCACTGCTGCTGAGATCTTTTATAAACAGGAGCATTGAAAGAATAAAGACAACATTAAAGAAGTTTGTAACAATAAGAACTGCCTTTTTACCCCATTTACGGATACAGAAAGGAGCAGCTATCATTCCCCACAATGATGCATTACCGTAAAGCAGTGTGATAAGACCGTATGCATCGCCGTCACATGCACCACCATAGTTATAAAGCCAGTAAAGAATATTTGAATATGCAGACTCAAGGAAGCCTATCCAGCCTGCAAGTGAGATAATCCAGAAATACTTATTCTTTGCAACAGCCCTGAGTGCATCTGTAAACTTGATTTGCACAACATGAGTTCTTGCCTGAACAATCTTTTCCTCAGTATACTTATAAACAACGATACAAAGGAGAATACCGAGAACAGCAAGTATGGGATAAAGAAGACGGTATACACGGATATCGGTTGTATTGGACTTAAAAATATGCTCAGCAATAATGGGAGTAAAAAGATTTACAACTGTAGGAGCAAATGAGTAAACAACACTTTTTACTGATGCAACATCAGATCTTTCTTGAGTGTTGGGTGACAGAACATGAATAAGATTTTCATAACCGTCATAGAAGAAATAATAAATAAACTGCAACAGAAGGTTCAGAATCATTACAACAGCACATTTTGAAATATATGCAAATGATTTTCCGAAAAGCTCACCGGAACCGAAAAGTGCACCGAATGCTTCATACGGGAACCAGACCATCGTAATGCATATAATTGCAGACGGTATTGCCATTGTGACAATATACGGACGGTATTTACCCGCTTTGTTTCTTGTATTGTCAATTATGTTTGCACGCACCGCGGTAAGAGGAATGTTTGCAAGAACTGCAACAACATACATTATGTACATATCAAGAGGTGCAATACCGAGAACACCGCTGAGAAGTGTATTGTTTGTTGAAAGCAGACATGCATTACCGAGTGTGATAATCATGTAAGCACCGATACCGCCACCCGAGTAAGCCGCAATTTCTCTGAAATTCATATAACGGCCTTTAGGCGGTGTTTTCCAGTAGGTTTTGACCTTGCCGACGGTGTCGACAACTTTTTCTTTAATGTCCATTAGAAGACCTCCTTATCTTTTTTATTATATCATAATAAACTACACTTTTCACCACATTTTTTTATTTTAGATATACATTTTTTGCTTCGATAATTGTACAAATATCACAAAAAATCTCCCCGATTTTCATCGGGGAGAAATTTAATTGATTTTACCAGTGAGCTGCACCGCATTCACAGTAACGGTATTCATCCATACCAAAGAGCTTGCGAAGGAATGTAATAAGATCGAAGAAGAACTTTAAGAATGCATTCTCACTGTGACAGCTGCAGCTGCAGTGACCTGTATCGGGAGCTTCATCAGGTGTTGCTGAAGGATCATAATCGGGATCGGGAGGACAATCGAAAGCAATTTCGAGTTCGCCGACAATAACTTCAGCATTGATTGTGAGCTTACCGTTTGCAGGATTGTAAGTAAATCCGTCAACCGGCATACCGTCTACGAATACATCAACACTTGAGGGAAGGAGATATCCTGCAGCGGGGATAATCTGTGTATGATAAGCTGTCTTTTCAGCAATAACAAGCGATGAGTTGGACAATGTTGCATTTGTAACATTGAGAATGATGTTGTAATTACCGCCTGCTGCTCTTGCTGTAACATAAATGTTACCTGTAATTGCATGACCGTAAATTGTAAGAGTACCTGTACCTGCATCATAGTGATAACTCTCGGCATTCATAAGTGAACCGCCGATTGTGACTTTTACTTCCTCGGGAATTGCAGCACCGTCAAGTGTAAGGACATACTCATTACCGTATGTGATTGTATCTGAATGTTCAACACCGTCAACACGCCATGTGATTGTGTAATCATTTGCTGTATATACAGCTGAAATTGTGATATTTTCAGCAGGCATCTTATCAGGTACATTCACCCATTCACCTGTACAGCCGACCTTTTCGGGAACAGCCTTTGAGGGGATTGAATCACCGTAAGCAACTGATGCTGAGTAAACTGTAAGACCATCAACCTTCCAGTAAACAGTATACTTCTTAGCATTGTAAACTGCATTGATTGTTACATCGTGTGCAGGCATTGTTCTGAAAGGATTATCCCATACACCGTTATAACCGGGAACCTGAGGAACATCAAGTGAGGGGATAGTGTCGCCGAATGCAATGTCTCTTGCATCAAAGAATTCACCGTTTACATACCATACAACGCTGTATCTTCTTGCAGCTTCAGTAAACTGTGCTGTGTATGTTGCATCGCCTGTTACAACAAGGATTTCAGGATTCCAGCCTGCAAATGTATAAACCTTTTCAGCTGTTGCTTCCTTGACGGGTGTTTCACCATCATATACGGGTGTTGTACCGTATTTCCATGTTGTTTCTGTGCTGCCTGAAGGAGTTACCCATGTGATTGTGTAATCCTTTGCTTCATATGTGACAACGATAACGATGTCTTCAGCAGGCATTACTTCGGGAACTGTGTATGAATATGTGTGTCCTTCTTTATCTGCAATTGCAGGAATATCTGTAATTGCTGCACCGTTTGCAACTGTAAATGTATCAATTACAGTGCCGTTATCATACTGCCATGTAACTGTATACTTTCTTGCTGATTCGGAATACTGTGCTGTGTAAGTTGTGTCACCTGTTACAGTCTCAATTTCCTTATCCCAGCCTGTGAATGTATAATCTGTTGTAGCAGTTGAGGGCTTGGCTGTTGAGCCTGAGAATGAAGGCATTGTGCCGTAAGCAAAGGTTGTTTTATTTTCGTTACCGTCAACTATCCATGTGATTGTGTAATCGATGGGCGTATACTCAGCTGTTACCGTAACATCCTTTGCAGGCATTGTTGCAGGACTTGTGCCCCACTTACCTGTGTGACCTGTCTTTGCAGGAACCTCGGGAATGAAATCTACAGCAGAGCCGTAAGCGATAATTTCAGAATAAACTACTTCACCGTCAGCTACCCATTCGATTGTGTATTCTCTGGGAGTCTTTGAGAATACGGCATAGTAAGAGAAATCGCTTTCACTTGCTACGGGGTAACCTGTATTATCTGTGCCGATAACTACGCTTCCGTTTTCAGCTGTTGCCCAGCCTTCAAATGTGTATGTGTATTCTGCATCTGCAGGCTTTGTGGGATTGCTTCTGTTGTAAGCAATCTGTGTTCCGTTTTCAAAGCCCTGCTGATAGGATGTGCCGTCTGCAGTACCTTCAAGGAACCATGTTACAAGTGAGCCCTTTACATATGCGGGGTAAATCATAACATCATGGTCAGGCATTGTTTCGGGAACATCTACCCATGAACCGACTGAACCGAGCTTTTCGGGAACCTTGGGAATATCTGTGATTGCTGAACCGTATGCAACATCCTGAGTTGTAACAAGAGAGTTGTCTTCAGCATACCAGTAAATTGTATATGTCTGAGGAATGCTGTTGAAAACAGCTGTGTATGTTGCTTCACCGCTGACAGCTGAAATCTCAGGTGTCCAGCCTGCGAACTCATATTTGTACTTGCTGTCTTCCGTCTTAACGGGTGTTGAGCCTGTGTATGAAGGAAGTGTACCGTATGCAACTGAATCTGTATCAACTACAGTACCTTCAACTTCCCATGAAATCGTGTAATTTACAGGTGTGTAGACTGCTTCGATTGTGATATCTTCAGCAGGCATTGTTGTGACACCTGTGTAGTCCCATTCACCTGTATGGCCGGTCTTTGCAGGAACATCTGCAACACCTGTGGGAACATCTGCACCGTATGCGACCTTCTGTGAATGAACTGTCACACCGTCTGCAACCCATGAAACTGTGTATTCTCTGGGAGTTGTCTTGAATACTGCTGTGTATGTTGCATCGCCTGAAACAACTTCAACAACGGGATCCCAGCCTGTGAATTCATAGATGTAGCAGGGGTCATTTTCAATCACGGGAGCGTCATGTGTGGGATATGTATTGAAGGGATGTGATGTAACCTCTGATTCACCGTTGACAATCCATGTGATATTGAATGACTTGACTGTATAGTTAGCCTTGATTTCTACATTACCCCAGTTGCCTGTACCGAGAGCGAGAGCATCGGGAGCAAATGATGTGTTTCTTACCCATGAGCCTGTTGTAACACCGCTGTAGAACCAGTTGGTAAAATTATAGCCGTTTCTTGTTGCAAGAGGAAGAGTAAGTGAATCTTCAATTGTGTAAGTAACAGGATCAATGGGCGTACCGTTATTTACATTGAACGTAAGTGTGTATTCAACAAGAGCCCACTGAGCATAGTATGTTGCAGTGCCGTCTGTTGTGTAAACAGTTGCTTCAGTAACCTTTTCGCCGCCATCTGCTGCTGTGAACCAGCCGAGGAAGGTATAGCCGTTTCTTGTTGCAACGGGAAGAGCTTCGTTTGTATTGACAACTGAATCATATGTTACTGTAATCTGATTCTTGTCAACAGAAGCTGAACCGATGCCTTCAGCATCATTGAGTTCAAATGAAGCTGTGTAATCGTTTGCAGTCCAGATTGCCTTGAGAGTAACGTCACCGTACTTTCCTACTGCACTGCTGCCTGCATTGAATGTTTCACCTGCAACCCAGTTGCCTGAGTCAGCAGCAACCTCCCAATGGCTGAATGTATAGCCTGTTCTTGTGCCGCCTGCAGGGATTGTGCCGTTTTCAATTGTATATGTGCCGTCTGCAACATCATTACCGCCGTTTGCATCTGTATTAATATTGTATGTAACGGGAGTCCATGTTGCATAGACTGTTGAATCGTCTGCTGTTGTATAAACTGTTGATGCAGTTACCTGTGTACCGCCTGTTGCTGCATCATACCAGTCTGCGAATGTATAACCGTCAAGTGTGGGAACAGGAAGAGTACCTACAGCTGCATCAAATGTAACTGTCATTGAACCCTTTTCGCATTCAGGCTCTGTTACAGCACCTGCAGGAGCATTGAGGTCAAAATTAAGTGTATAGTTATTGGGAGTATATACAGCCTTGAGACCTACATTACCGTAATTTGCTGCAAGTGTACCGTTTACAGTTGCACCTACAGTCCAGTTACCTGTCTGTTTTTCAACAATCCAGTGGCTGAATGTGTAACCTGTTTTTACGGGAACGGGAAGTGATACCGATGTATCTTCAATATCATAAGTGATACCTGAAATGCTGTTACCGCCGTCTGTATTAAATGTAATATTATATACAGAAGGAGTCCAACGGGAATAAACATGGAGGTCTGAGGTAATATCAACAGGAGCACCTGCTACAAGCTGAGTATTATCACTTGTGAACCAGCCGACAAAATCATAATGAGCCTTTTCGGGGACGGGAAGTGTTCCGTATGTTCCGTCATATGTAGCAGTCATTGCTGATTCAACAGAAGCACCGCTGTTGCCTGTACCTGTTTTATAAAGTCTGATATTCTCTGCTCTTAAAACATTACCTGCATTGTTTGCGTCAAAACGGATTTTTATAAATCCGCAATTTTCAGGTGTTGTGAATGTAAATGAATCAGTGTGAACATTTCTGTATTCGATGTGAGCACCTGTCGTATCAAGGAACTGAACAAACATATCGTAATCATCTGTGCCCTGATATGAGATGTCTGCTGCAAGAGTATATTCTGTTGAGCCCTGTACAGCAGTTGCAGGATTACTGAATGCACAGTAACCGTCATTACCTTCAGTGGAAGTAACGGTAAAACCTGTATCTGTGATATCAGATATTTCTGCTCTGGAGCCTGTTATACCTGCATCTTTCCATGCAAGATAATTGAAAAGGTTATCATCAAAAACAACATTATAGTTATTTGCTGTCCATGAAGGCTCAACAGTAATATTACCGTACTTGCCTGAAGGATTTGCAGATACACTTTCACCTACAGACCAATTACCGTCTGCTGTTGAAACAACCCAGCCCGCAAAAGTATAACCTGTTTTTGTGGGAGAAGGAAGAGTGATGGCAGTGCTTTCAATATTATATGAAACTGCATCGTATGTAGTATCACCGTAAACGGGAGTAATTGTATATCCTATGGGATCCCACAGAGCCTTTGCTGTTGCACTGTTATTTCCAAAAGTAAATTTATTACCGCTGAATGAACCGTTACCTGATGTCTTTGTCCATGAATTGAATGTATATGCAGTTCTGAAGGGTGACAAAAGAGTAAAGCTCTCACCGGTGTACATACCCTTAATAGGTTGAGAACCGCCGTATGAACCACCGTCAAGGTCAAGTGTAAGGCTATGGGGAACATAGACATCTGTTGATGCAGATTTTGTAACAGTTGAATAGCTTGAATTGGCAGTTGACCACGTACATGAAATAGAACCTGTGTAGTCTGTTGCCTGATTATAGAATGTCATTGTGGGGGTTTTTGTATTACTACTTGAAAGAGTAATATTAGTGCTTGACAATGAGGGAGCATTCACCCAGTCAACACCGTAGTTATCAACAGCAGAAATTGTAACTGACTGAGCAACAGATGAACCGTCAGTATTGATATAAACAGGGTATGTACCTGTAATTGACCAATCTGCGACATAAGGATATGTAGATGTAGCTACGGAAGCAGAAGCTGTAGCTGAATCTGAATTCTTACTTTCTTCAATATATGCCTGTGTACTTGTACCTGAGTCAGCTATTGTATTAAGATTCTGATCGAACACCTCAAGTCTGACTGTCCAGTAACATTCCTGATGGTTACCGGTTGAAGAACCGCAGGCACCGTAAGATTCTACCTTATAAGGGAATCCGTAATTCACGGGTATAACACCGTCTGACCAGTAGTTCTTTGCATCAGGTACAGGAACACTTGAGTCTGATATCCAATAATAGATACCGTGTTTTCCTTTTTGCATAAGACCGGAATCAGTACAAACAGTGATATAAGAATCTGTTTCACCGCCTGTACCGTTATTTGTCTTGTAATAAAGACGAACGTACATGCTGTTCATTTCGTTGTTACCCTTTCCGACATTGAATGTCAGTCGCCATTTATAGCTGGTTGCACCTGCGTCTGCTTCAGGAGTGAAGGCAAACATACATGTCAGTGCTGTTGCCAGAACAAGGAACAGTACCACGAGCTGTCGAGAATATTTTTTTACTTTCGACATATAATTTCCTCCCTTATGGGCTTTGTTTTAGTTTTTTCAGATATAAAAGCCCACTATTATTCAGTGAAAGTATATCATAAATTGTCAACAATTTCAATATAATAAGTTTATTTTCTTTTGTTTCATGTGTAAAAAATATTTAAATTATAATGTAAAAAATGCACAAACAATAATTTGTCGAGGTGTTTCAATGAACAATTTACAATTTACAATGTACAATGATTTACAAAGAACTGCCTGTATCGCTACATCTGCACGATTGTAAATTGTACATTGTACATTGTTAATTGGCTCAATAAATTCTGATTTATCATTGACTGTCATCACATATTGTGCTAAAATAAATTGTTATAAATTCTTGCAAGGGAGAAAGACAATGTTAAAATTCCTTATCGCCTTTTTTGCAGGCAAATGTGCAAAAATACTTCTTAAATTACTCGGCAAGAGAGCAACCCATTTCCCCGGAAAGCTTGCCCTGAAAATATGCCCTGATTTTCTCAGATATATCGGCAAACCCAAGAATATCATCTGTGTTACGGGTACAAACGGCAAGACAAGCACCTGTAACATGATTGAAGACTGCCTGAGACAGGATAATATAAAAGTTCTTGACAACAGCTTCGGTTCAAACACACTCCCCGGCATATGTGCCACATTCATTGACGGCGTAAACCTTTTCAACAAGCCCGTTTTCGACACATGTGTACTTGAAGTTGACGAAAGAAGCTCCCTTCATATCTACAAATACGTCACTCCCACATATTTCATCTGCTCAAATCTTTTCCGTGACTCCGTTATGAGAAATGCTCACACAGAATTCATTTTCTCAATGATAAATGACTATCTCCCCTCATCTACAAAGCTTATTCTCAACGGTGATGATGTTATAAGTTCAAGACTCGGCAAGGGTGCGAATGAAACACGCATTTTCTTCGGTGTGGACAAGCTTGAGGGTGAGCAGACGGAAGAACACAACATCATCAATGACGGCAGAGCATGTCCCGAATGCGGTGCTAAGATGATTTTCGACTTCAAACGTTATCACCACATCGGTAAAGCTCACTGTTCAAGATGTGATATGGCTTCTCCCGTGTCAGATTATGTGGTAAAATCCGTTGATGAAAATGCCATGACAATGACCGTTTCGCTCAAGGGCAAGGAATTTGTGTTTCCCATGATAAACGAAGCAATTTTCAATATTTACAATGAAGTTTCAGTCATTGCCTTGCTTTCTGAATACGGCTTTGAACCCGAAAAAATCGCTTCATTCATGAAAAATCTTCACATCACTTCAACCCGTTACAACGAAACTCAGGCAGGTGATGTAAAAGTTATCTGCACAATGCTCAAGGGCTACAATCCCATTGCCTGCTCAAGAAACTGCCACACAGCACTCATCAGAGAAGGCAGAAAAGCAGTTTTCTTCATGGTTGACGATATTCACAACGAGCAGGACGACTCAGAGAGCATCACATGGCACTATGAAGCCGATTATGAGGTGCTTGCAGACGAATCAATCACACACATCTTTGCTTCGGGTCCCCGTGCACTTGATGTCAAGTACAGACTTCTTCTCGGCGGTATTCCTGAAAAGAAAATCACCGTCGGCAGACATGAATCAGATGTCATTGAACAGATGACTCTTGAAAACACAGATACACTTCTCATCTTCTACGACATGCACCGTTATGACAAGCTTGAAAAGGAAGTCAAGCCTGCAATCGTGAAAAAATTTGCAAAGGAGGACAAATAAAATGACAATTGAAATCCTTTACAAAGATTATCTCCTTTTCGGTGACGAGGCTAATGTTGACTATATTGTAAAATGCCTTCCCGATGCAGAAATCAGTCACACATCAATCCATGACAAGCCCTATTTTGCAGAAAACGAACCCGACCTTATCTATATGGGCGCCATGAGTGAAAACAATCAGGAAAGAGCAATTGAAGCCCTTATGCCTTACAAAGACAGGCTCAATGAACTGATTGAAAAGGGTGTTCACATCCTTTTCACTTCAACATCCTGCGATGTTCTCGGCAAATACATCATTGACGGTGACAGAAAAATTGATTGTCTCGGTCTTTTCGACTTTACTGTTGAAAGAAAAATGCTCAGACGCTTCAATGCAATGACTCTGGGCACATACAACGGCTATGAAATGATGGGCTTCAAGAGTCAGTTCGGTGTCGCAACCCCCTCTGCCGAATGCAATGAATTTTTCTTTGATGTAACAAGAGGCTCGGGACTTTATAAAGATTTCAAAAAAGAAGGTTTCAAAAGAAACAACCTTATCGCCACATACATCATCGGACCTTTCCTTATCCTCAATCCCATTTTCACAAAGGAATGGCTCAGCAATGTATCAGGAAAAGAAATCACACTCCCCTTTGAAGACCTTGCAATGGAATGCTACAGAAACCGCCTTGCAGAATTCAAGGATGAAAACAGAAAAATTGAGTAAAACTGCAGACACGGGAAACCGTGTCTGCAGTTTTACAAATCAGAATTTGTCGGAATAATGCACAATGCAAAATGCATAATGCACAATTATATAATCCAAGCCCGCAGGGCTTCCGAAACAATTTGCCGAAGGCAAATTATATCACATTTGCGAAGCAAATATATCACATCCGTCATAGACGGATATGTCACATTTTCCGCAGGAAAATATATCACTCAGTAATTTATCGCTCAGCGATAAATTACTGTTTACCTTCCTCTCTCATGCAGAACAATTGAATACACGTTCGTTATCTGTGCGGGATAGGTTTCCTGAATCTGACCGTCATAACTGATTGTGACATAATCACCTTTTTTTATTTCAGGTAACTGTCCATTGCCCTTCAGTTCGGTGCTGACATAAATCCGGCTTGCAGAGTTTCTTTCATCCTCATTTTCAAAGGGTTCAACAAGAATGTTATTTTCATTGACCTCAAGAACCTTGGCATTAAATCCCGAATGATAGTCTGTAATTATTACAGATGTTGTATACTCGCTGTCATTGACAGCCGGTGCTGATGGTATGACCGACGGGTCAGAAGTGTGAACGACGGCGTATTCACTTGCAGCTTCTCCCACATAAAACTCAGCCACAGCACGATGTTCAGACTTATCGCCGTCATAACTGCCCACATCAAAGCCGAATTCAACTGTATATCTGCCGGGCTCTGATATGTCATACCCAACAAGACTGAACTTTCTTGTCAGATTATCCTCACTCGTCATACAAAGAGGTGTTGTCCATACACGGTCTTCGTATATATTACAGTCAAGTTTTTGTCCGTTTTCATGACGGTATACACCATACATTGTTCCGTAATAAAGAGCATCGCCCGTGTTGTTTTCAAGCTTGATGACAATATAAGGTGATGATGACAGTTCAACATCAACGACACCGATTTTCACTTTTTCGTGTGTTGTATCACTGAGAGCAACATCATCATTGTACTCAGTCAGATACTCAATTTTCACATCAGGCTTTCTTTTCAGCCTGAATGAATCCATAACATAGTAATTCCCGTTGCTGTCCGTGGGCAGATAAGCTCCTATGAAATCACCGTTGCTGAACCTTATGAATGCATACATGTCGGACAGATAAAACCTTGCCGAGTAAACTTCTTCGACACTGTTCTTTGTATATGTTGCAGGAAGTGTTTCCAGTATCAGCTCAAGCTCATAGTCATTGAGATACCCCTCCTGAAGTGTTCCGATAACCTCTGAATTACCCGTTCCCGTACCGAAAAATTTCGTCACGGTCATGTCCTCGCCGATTCTGTAGCTGATGTCACGCATTTCGTTGTTTGCCCTGTCTTCACCGATAACATAATCATAGAAATATTTATCAATATAATGATAACCGTCAATTGATTCATCTGCGGGATTTGTCATAAAGCAGACAGCAACAGCAATGACGGCAATCACAGAAGCTATAATTACCCACAATGCAGGCTTTTTGTAGCTGAGGACTGATTTTATTCTGCCCTTGACTCCCGTTTCACCGAATGCAAGAGGACAAGCAGCAAAACTCTTTTTCGGCATACTCAGAGAAAGAAGTGTCTCAGAATAGTCTTTTTTCTCTTCCCTTTCCATTGATTTTATAACCCTTTCATCACAGGCGTATTCAATGTCACGGCAGAAAAGATTATATGAAAGCCACACAAAGGGATTGAACCAATGAATACACATAACTACAAAGCCGAGCGGCTTCCATATATGGTCAAGTCTTGCAATATGTGATTTCTCATGCGCAATTACGGAAGCAATCTGACTTGCATTTATATCTGACGGAAGATAGATCTTCGGCTTAAAAACTCCCAGAATAAAAGGTGTTTTTATGTTGTCACAAAGATAAATATTGTCATCATAACGGACACAGATTCTCACTTTTCTTTTAAGCAGAAGATAGCTTATAAATGAATAGACAAGCATTACTATAATACCTGCCGCCCATACTGCAAAAGAAATACGAAGAAGCATATCAACGGGACTGTAGCCTATAGTATAAGGCACCTGTGCAAGGTCAGATACAGCAGGGTTGATAATTTCATTGACCGCATCAATTCCCGTGTCAACTGACGGTGAGCTGACAAATGCAACATCTGACGGGATTGTTTCCGCTGAGGGAATGAGACTGAGCACACTCTCGAATGTAAACGGGCATACAAGACGGAGTCCTACGAGTCCCCACATAATAAGATTTATGTATTTCGGTGCTTTTTTAAGAATCAAGCGGAGTACGATTACTGCAAGAATAAGCCACACAGCAGTAAGGCTCATATTGAACAGCTTAATCATTACTTCATCCATAATCAGCCCTCCCCGTATGAATCAATCATTGCCCGTATTTCGGCAATTTCCTTTTCTGAAAGTGTCTGTTTTTTTGTGAAAGCCGCAATAAAAGCAGGGAGTGAGCCTTCAAATGTTTCGTCAACGAAGTTCTTGCTCTGTAATGCAAAAAATTCATCTTCAGAAATGATTGAAGTGACTGTTCCGTTTTCGTTCCTGAAAATCCCCTTTTCACACAGCTTTTTGAGAACCGTGTATGTTGTTGATTTCTTCCATTCAAGCTCTGACTGACACAGTTTCACAAGTTCACCTGAGCTTATCGGCTCATTCTGCCAGATGAGAGACGCAAACTTCTGCTCAACAACACCCAGTTTGTAATTATCCATATATAAAACCTCCTTCTTTGGTCTATTTATTATAGACCTTACACTTATAGTCTATCATCAATAGACCAAATTGTCAACAGAAATTTCAAAAAAATAAAAATTTATACTCTTGACATCGGTGCAATTAATAGTATATAATATTTACGTTAATATTGAATTGCTGTGAAGAGCAGAATTCGTCAGGAAGCTTTCAGAGAGCAGCCGGTCGGTGTGAGGCTGTAACGGAATGATGATGTGCCGGCTCGGAGCAAGATTGCGATGAGTAATCCGTATGCTGTGCGTTAAACAGAAACGAGTGGTGCGTTATGCACAATTCAGGTGGTACCGTGGGAATTCTCTCACCCTGATTTGTTCATAGGGCATTTTTTTATTTTAATGAGAAATTAGTAATGATTAATTAGTAATGTATGAAAGGGCTTCGCCCTTTGACCCATTATAAAATTCAACACCGAAGGTGTTCCGAAATTACTCATTACTCACTACTCATTATTCATTATTTAATACATTATTTCCGGAGGTTGATTCCAATGAAATGGACAGGTCTTAACGAATTAAGAGAAAAGTATTTAGCATTTTTTGAATCAAAGGATCATCTGAGACTCCCCAGCTTCTCACTTGTTCCTCAGGGTGACAAGAGTATTCTGCTTATCAATGCAGGTATGACACCCATGAAAAAGTATTTCACAGGCGAAGTGACTCCTCCCAGAAAGAGAGTCACAACATGCCAGAAGTGTATCCGTACACCCGATATTGAGAATGTTGGTAAAACAGCACGTCACGGAACATATTTCGAGATGCTCGGCAACTTCTCATTCGGTGATTACTTCAAGCACGAAGCAACTGCATGGGCATGGGAATTCTTCACAAAGGTTCTTGAAATTCCCGAAGAGCTCCTTTATGTAAGCGTTTATCTTGAAGACGACGAAGCGTTTGACATCTGGACAAAGGAAGTAGGCGTTGACCCCTCACATATGGTCCGTTTCGGCAAAGAGGACAACTTCTGGGAGCACGGTGCAGGTCCCTGCGGTCCCTGTTCTGAAATCTACTTTGACAGAGGCCCCGATAAGGGCTGCGGCAGTCCCGACTGTAAGGTAGGCTGCGAATGTGACAGATTCATTGAAGTATGGAACCTTGTTTTCACTCAGTTTGAAAATGACGGTAACAACAACTATACACGCCTTGCAAATCCCAACATCGACACAGGTATGGGTCTTGAAAGACTTGCTTGTGTCATGCAGGATGTTGACAACCTTTTCGAGGTTGACACAGTGCAGAACATTATGAAGCACATCATCTCTATTGCAGGTATCAACTATCATGATGACGCAAAGAAAGACATTTCACTGCGTGTTATCACAGACCACATCAGAAGCACAACATTCATGGTCGGTGACGGTGTTCTTCCTTCAAACAGCGGCAGAGGTTACGTTCTCAGACGTCTTCTCCGCCGTGCAGCAAGACACGGAAGACTCATAGGCATTGACAGACCCTTCCTTGCAGAAGTCTGTGATACTGTTATTGCAGAAAACGCATCTGCATATCCCAACCTTGTTGAAAAGCAGGATTACATCAAGAAAGTCATTGCAATGGAAGAAGAAAGCTTCTACAAGACAATCGACTCAGGTCTTGTTCTCCTTAACGAAATGATGGAGAATGCAAAGGACGGCATGATTTCAGGCGAAGATGCATTCAAGCTTCAGGACACATACGGCTTCCCCATTGACCTTACAAAGGAAATTGCGGAAGAAAAGAATATGACTGTTGACGAAGAAAAGTTCAGAGCACTTGTTGAAGAAGCAAGACTCAAGGCAAAGAGTGCAAAGAGAAATGCTGCTGACACAGACTGGAGAAACAACGGCGTTTCATTCAAGGATGTAGCCAAGACAGAATTCACAGGTTATACAGATAACAACACAGAAGCAACAGTTCTTGCAATCGTTTCAGACGGTGAAAGAAAAGACTTCATCAATGACGGTGACGATGCTGTTATTGTTCTTGACAGAACCTCTTTCTATGCAGAAAGCGGCGGACAGGTCGGTGACACAGGTGTTATCACAATAGGTGACAGCACATTTGAAGTCACAAACACAACAAAGGATCCCGACGGCATCTGGCTTCATCACGGTACACTTTCAGGTGACAGCGTAAAAATCGGCGACAAAGCTGTTTCCGTTTACAACGAAGAATCAAGAAAAGCAATTATGAGAAACCATACTGCTGCACATCTTCTTCAGGCAGCCCTCAGAGAAGTGCTCGGCACTCATGTTGAGCAGGCAGGTCAGCTCGTTGACGCTAACGAAGTCCGTTTTGACTTCACACACTTCACAGGTATGACAAGTGAAGAGCTGAAAAAGGTTGAAGACCTTGTAAACGATGTTATTCTTGAAGCAAACGAAGTTATGAACCGTGAAATGCCCATTGACGAAGCAAAGGCTATGGGTGCAATGGCTCTCTTCGGTGAAAAGTACGGTGACGTTGTAAGAGTTGTCAAGGCTGGCGATTTCTCCACAGAACTGTGCGGCGGAACACATGTTGACAACACAGGCAAGCTCGGTCTTTTCAGGATTGTTTCAGAGTCTTCTGTTGCTGCAGGTGTAAGAAGAATTCAGGCTGTAACAGGCAAGAATGTTCTTAAATATATTGACGAAAAGAATGAGCTTATATACTCTGCAGCAGATGCTCTCAAGCTCGGCAACGCTTCTCAGCTTGCATCAAAGACTGCAGCAGTTGCAGCAGAGCTCAAGGCTAAGGAAAAGGAAATCGAAGCTCTCAAGGCAGAAATGGCAAAGGCTCAGTCAGCATCGCTTCTTGACAATGCTGTTGAAATGAACGGTGTTAAGATTATAGCTTCAGACATCGGTGAGGGCGGTGCAGAAAAGGTAAGAGCAATGCTCGACTCCGCAAAGGATTTCGGCGATGATATCATTATGATTGCAGCTTCCGTTGTAAAAGAAAAAGGTACAGTTTCATTCGGCTGTATGTGCGGTAAGGGTGCAATCGCAAAGGGCGCTCACGCAGGTAACATCGTAAGAGAAATCGCAAAGCTTGCAGGCGGTTCAGGCGGCGGCAAGCCCGACAGTGCTATGGCAGGCGGTAAGGATATCACAAAGGTAGCAGAGGCTGTCAGCAAGGCTGCAGAAATTGCCTCCTCTTTCCTGAAATAAGGAGAAATAATCATGAATGATTGTCTTTTTTGTAAAATTATAAAGGGAGAAATCCCATCATCAAAAGTTTATGAAGATGAATTTGTATATGCATTCAATGACATAGCTCCTGCAGCTCCCGTGCATGTACTCATTATCCCCAAGGAACACATCACTTCTGCTGCAGACATAAATGCAGACAACAGCCATCTTGTGGCTCACATTTTCGAGGTTGCTGCTAAGATTGCAGAGGAAAAAGGACTTTCTGACGGTTTCCGTGTTGTCACAAACTGTGGTGACAGTGCAGGTCAGACAGTGAAGCATCTTCACTTCCACCTCCTCTCAGGCAGAGATTTCACCTGGCCTCCGGGATAAACAATAATTTATCGTGCCGATAAATTATTGAGTGATATATTTTCCTGCGGAAAATGTGATATATCCGTCAGTGACGGATGTGATATATTTGCTACGCAAATGTGATATAATTTGCCTTCGGCAAATTGTTTCGGAAG
>JAFUIY010000031.1 GCA_017473925.1 Clostridia bacterium
ACAATATCTCTTGTTTTGTGTTATACTATTCATGGTGATTGAGTCCTCTCTGTTTGATTTGTTTGTGGTGAACTTATTCTAACAGTTCTCAATCACTTTTTCTATTCTATTTTAGTCTCACATCTATTGTAACTCTACATGTTACAGTCCCTTATTTTTATTATTTCTATTGTAAAACGGAGATATATTATGTTATAATATAATGAATATATTTACGGAAGTGAAAACCTTGACAGGAATCAGAAACGCAAAAAGAATAGTTTTTAAGGTAGGAACATCAACGCTTACTTACTCTAACGGAAAAACAAACATACGCCGTATGGCAAAGCTTGTTTCAATTCTTTCTGACCTTCATAATGAGGGCAGGGAGATTGTCCTTGTCACCTCGGGTGCAATCGGAGTAGGTGTAGGTAAGCTCGGTCTTAAAGAGAGGCCCAGGGATACACCGGGCAGACAGGCTGCAGCGTGTATCGGTCAGTGTGAGCTTATGTTCATGTATGATAAATTCTTCTCTGAGTATTCTCACACAATCGGTCAGCTTCTTATCACAAAGAGTGACGTTGAAAATGATGAACGCAGAAATAACCTTATAAATGCATTCAACACAATGCTCGAATACGGTGCAATTCCCATTGTCAATGAGAATGACTCCGTTGCTGTTGAGGAAATCGTTTACGGTGACAACGACAGCCTTTCTGCAATTGTTGCAAAGCTTATCGGTGCAGATGCACTTGTAATTCTTACTGATATTGACGGTCTTTTTGACGGCAATCCACAGGAAAACCCTGATGCAAGGCTTATTCCCGTTGTTGATGAAATCACACCTGAAATCAAGGCACTTGCAGGTGATGCAGGCTCAAACAGGGGAACGGGCGGAATGATAACAAAGCTCAATGCTGCTGAAATTGCGACCTCTGCAGGTATCGACACCGTTATCATGAGCGGAACAGACCCCCGTGAAATATACAAGCTTATTGACGGACATCAGACAGGAACATTTTTTACAGGCAAAAAGGTGAAGTAAGATGGAATATCTTGACAATATAGGAAAAAATGCAAAGCTGGCATCAAAGGTGCTTTCGGTTGCATCATCCGATATAAAAAACAAAGCCCTTGAATGCATGGCTCAGGCACTTGAAGACAATTCCGTGATGATTATTGCGGAGAATGAAAAGGATATTGAAAACGGCAGAGCAAACGGTCTTTCAGAAGCAATGCTTGACAGACTTATGCTTGACAGCGGCAGGATTGAAAAAATTGCAGCTGCAATCCGTGAGATTATTGCCCTTGACGACCCTGTAGGTAAGACTCTTTCAGGCACAACAAGACCCAACGGTCTTCATATTTCAAAGGTAAGTGTTCCTCTCGGTGTCATTGCAGTCATTTATGAGGCAAGACCCAATGTTACTGCAGATGCTGCTGCACTCTGCCTTAAATCAGGCAATACGGTCATTCTCAGAGGTGGCAAGGAAGCAATCAACTCAAACAAGGCAATGGCAGAGGTCATGCGTAATGCCGTAGCAGAAGCAGGACTGCCTGCTGACTGTATTCAGCTTATCGGCAACACAGACCGTGAAACTGCAGCTGAGCTTATGAAGCTCAATGATTATGTTGATGTGCTCATTCCCCGCGGAGGCAAAGGACTTATTCAGTCTGTTGTGAAAAACTCAACAGTACCCGTTATCAGGACCGGTGAGGGCAACTGCCATGTGTATGTTGACAAGGATGCAGATATTGATACTGCAACCGAAATCGTGTTCAACGCAAAAGCATCAAGAGTATCCGTCTGCAATGCATGTGAAACACTGCTTGTGCACAAGGACATTGCCGAGTTTGCACTCATCGCAATAAAGACAAAACTTGATGAAAAGAATGTGGAAATCATCGGTGATGAAAAGGTGCAGGCAATCCTTCCCGATGTGACACCTGCTACCGAAGAAGACTGGTATAACGAATACCTTGACTATAAAATTGCAGTGAAGGTCGTTGATGATATCGACGAGGCAATAGCACACATTGACACGTACAGCACAGACCACAGCGAAGCAATTGTGACGGAGAATTATTCTGCTGCAGAAAAGTTCGTAAATGAAGTAAATTCTTCAGCTGTTTATGTAAATGCAAGCACACGCTTTACCGACGGCGGTGAATTCGGCTTCGGTGCCGAAATCGGCATTTCAAACCAGAAGCTTCATGTCAGAGGTCCCGTGGGACTTCCCGAGCTTACATCATATAAATATGTTATAAGAGGAAACGGACAGGTAAGATAATGGACGAAGAAAAGAAGGAAATCAGGGAAGAACAGAAGGAAGCTGCAGATGTGGAAATCACAGCTGCAAAATCGCTTTTTTCCTTTCCGTCTGAAATAAAGAAGGAAAGTGAAGATGTTCCCACAGTCAGCAACAAGCCTGACAAAAGGGAAGACAAAAAGCGGGAGAAGAAAGAAAAAAACAGACAGCAGAAAAATGAAAGGGAGAAAAAATATCCCGATAAGCTTTCATTTCTGCTGGGACTTGTCATACTCATTTTTGCTGTCATAGGTGTTGTCCTGACAGTGTGGAACGGTGTCACTTACATTAACTCAACAAGGGATACAGGCAGTGAATATGCCGATTATAATGCATTCCTGACTCCCATTGCGGCCGTTGATCCCGATGCCTTTGACGACATCACCGCAGCCTCTCAGGAACAGCTTCTCAATGCTGCAATATGGTCAATCCTGAGCATTGAAACAACACCCGACACCTACTCATATTCAGGCGGCTTCATGCTTATCCCTGCAGATGATGTTGCAAGTGCTTTTGTTGCCATGTTTGGTCCCGAGGTTGAACTTTCGCACACATCCGTACAGGGCTATAACTGTACATTTGAATATGACACAACTGCAAAGGTGTATAAAATTCCTGTCACAACAATCATGCCCATTTATACTCCTCAGGTTACCGAAGTCAGCAAGTCAGGTACATCCCTTGTTGTTACGGTCAACTATCTTCCTGCTGAAAGCTGGGCAAAGGATGATGAAGGCAACATGATTACGCCTGAGGCTGACAAGGTCATGAAGATTACATTCAGGGAGCTTCAGGGCAGCTACTATATAAGTGCAATCCAGACTGTTTCATCAACAGTCCCCGAGGTTATTATTCCCGAAGGCACAACAGCTGCAGAAATTGAGTCTCAGATACAGATGCCTGAAACAACAACTGTCATTTCTGCAGAAAAATCAACTCTCGGAGGCAGAGTCTGATATAGCTTAATAACATGAAACAGTGTTCTGATTGTGTGTTGCAGAGAATTATTATCAGAACACATATGTTTTCTTTGCAAAAAAGAAAATAATGTAACATTGTGTTATTTCTGTAACAATTTTGTCTGATTTGGGGTTTAATTGTTTACAGTTAGTTAATAAAAGTGTACAACGAATATAAAAGGAAAGCTATATAATTAGCACATAGCAAGTGTAAAAAATTCCTTTTCATTTTATTTTCTCTTCCCCGAAAAAGCCACGGTGTTAACCGTGGTTTTTTCATTTTCTGCCCGTTTCAAGCTCACTTTCCCGTTTCTGATTTATGTTGTAAATGAATGTCATGGAAAGGAAAACAATCAGTGTGCCGATAAGGAGAAATGCAATATATACATTTTTTATGGCTTCTGCCGTTGACTGTGACTGAATAGCCGAATTCTCATTGAAGCCTGCCGCAGACAGCACAACGGCAAGCAGTGACTGACCGATACCCTGTGAAAGCTTACGGAAAAATGAGTAAATGGCGTATATTGAGCTTTCTTCACGGATGCCTGTTTTTATGAAATTCAGCTGTATGCAGTCCGCAACAATTGCCCAGACGATAATCTGAAAAACAGAATTGCCGATGTTTACGAAAATCAGCCCGGTTATATAAATAATCATGCCCGTGGTGTCGGGACTGACAGGAAGAAACAGCAGTAATATCCCTGCAAGGGTACCGATAAGGCTTGTTATGCTGATGTATTTTTTCTTTCCTGTTTTTGCCGTTATTCTGCCTGTAAGCACCATGAAGAAAATCATGGGGATATATGTCACAAAGGTGCCGAGCATTGCTTTTTCTGCATCCATGAAATAAAACTGAAAAATGAGATTGTTTGCCGATAATGTTGAATTGAAGCAGACGACTGATGCAACTGTTGCTACTGTTACACCGACAAGAGGTCTGTTTGTGAAATAGTTTTTCAGAGTGCCGATGAAGTCTGTTTTCTGTGCAGCTGCCGTGACATTAACTCTTTCTGTCACCATTCTTCTCATGAAAAACAGAAGCACAAAAGCAAGCAGTGAAAAAATAATTGCTACGGTGAACATTCTTCCCGTATCAAGAATATTATCCTTGTAGACAATCTTCGGCAGAAGCATAATAAACATCATTCCCAGTGCGGCACCGATGCTTCTGAAGGTTGAAAGGGAGGTCCTTCCCGAGGCACTGTCCGTTATAACAGAATGCAGTGCACCGTAAGGTACATTTATCATTGTATAAGCTACAGACCACAGACAGTATGATACAAGACACCAGATTATTTTCATGCTCTGTGAAAAACTGCTTACGGGGGCAAAAATCAGCACCGTGAGAATCACAATACCGAAGGAGCCTATTGATATATAGGGCTTGAATCTGCTCTTTTTGCCGATTATGACCGAATCGACGAGTGTTCCTATAAGTACATCATTGACAGCATCCCATATTTTAGAAACAATAATTATCCATGCCCAGTGGGAGGTTGTGAGTCCGATACACTGAGTGTAAAATAGAAACATATAGTTTGAAATAAGTGAGAAGGACAGATTACAGCCGAAGTCACCGAATGCATAGCCAAGCTTGTCTGTTATTCCGAAAGGACGGATTGTATTTTTATCCATATAAAAACTCCTTAATATGCTCATTTTAGTATGTGCATAATCAAGGAGTTAATTATTTTTTATTATTCAAATTTTTCTGAAATATCTGAAAGGAGTGAAATTATTTCAATATGCTGAGGACAGACGCCTTCACACTGACCGCAGGCGATACAATCTGAGGGCTTTCCGCCGTCTTTTACAATTTCGTTGAATCTGTTGCCGGTCTGTTCAAGGGCACCGTACACATTTCGTCTGTTGAACACCTTGAAAAGCTCGGGTATGTTGATTTTTTCGGGACAGCCCTCAATGCAGTATTTGCAGTTTGTACAGGGGACTGTGGGAGTGTTTGCAAGAATCTCTGCAACCTTTGTTATTGTTTCTTTTTCCTTCTCGTCAAGAGGCTTGAAATCTGTCATGTAGCTCAGGTTGTCACGCATCTGTTCAGTGTCCGACATGCCGCTGAGAACTGTTATAACACCCTCAAGGTCTGCCGCAAATCTGATTGCCCATGATGCTACGGATAAATCAGGATTAACTTCCTTGAAAATCTTCTGAATTTCAGGTGTAAGCTCTGCAAGGGCACCGCCTCTGACAGGCTCCATAATAATAACGGGCTTTCCGTGTTTTCTTGCAACCTCATAGCATTTTCCTGACTGAACGCTTTCGCTTTCCCAGTCGTTGTAGTTTATCTGAAGCTGAACGAATTCCTGCTCGGGATGCTTTGTCAGAAGCTCATCAAGGACCTCTGCAGTGTCATGGAATGAAAAGCCCATGTGCCTGACAAGACCTTTTTCTTTCATCTGAGCCACAAATTCCCATGCACCGAATTCCTCGAGCTTGTCGAGCTTGTCATTGCTGAGTGAATGGTTGAGGTAGTAGTCAAAATAACCTGCACCTGTTCTTTCAAGTGAAATGTCAAAGACCTTCTGCATATCTTCCTTTGTTTCACAGCACCAGATAGGAAGCTTTGAAGCGAGCTGAAAGCTCTCTCTGGGATGACGGTCAACAAGAGCTTCCTTTGCAGCCTTTTCACTTGCACCGTCTTCCCCGTAAACATATGCGGTGTCAAAGTATGTAAAGCCCTTTGCAAGAAACTCATCAACCATTACTTTTGTCTGATCAATGTCGATATCCTTTCCGATCATGGGCAGACGCATCAGTCCGAAGCCGAGCTTTTTGATTTCTTTGCCGAGATAATCCATAGAAAAATTCCTTTCCGTATATCAGAATTTATCGCTGAACGATAAATTCTGAATGATGCATTTTTCCTGTGGAAAAATATGATGTTATGCTACGCAAAAATGATGTATGACCTCCGGTCAAATGATGCATTTGCCTACGGCAAACATTTCGGAAGGGCTTC
>JAFUIY010000032.1 GCA_017473925.1 Clostridia bacterium
ACGACAAAAAATAAAAAATGAAGAAAAAGGCGTTTTTGCTATAAATAAACTTCACCACTCGACGTACCTTTGTACGCCTTCGGGCAATGCAAAAATCAAGCAATTGCTTGATTTTTGTGAAGTTTATTCATTCTACGCATTTTTCCCTATCCCCTGAAAAAGGAGCTGTATTTTTTTACAGCTCCTTCTTTATGCACACAAATTACTGTTTTATGCTTTTTGGCAATTTTCCGTCGGGAATAAAGCTCAGTGCAGTGTCGCCCTCTGCCGTTTTAAATGAAACGAAATAACCCTTATCAAGCTCATCCTGCTCATATACCGTACGGGCATTTTTCACAAGGTCAGCTATGACATTTTTATCCGTATACACGGACATATTTGCATTCAGGCCGATGGTTTCTTCATAACGGACATAATCTCCCTCCTGAGAAATTGTCGGTCCTGAGGCTGAATATGTCGCAACAAAGCATCTTGAAATACGTGAGAGAAGATATTCATCCTCTCCGAATGCAATTTCATATACCTCATCAGCAGGAATGACCTCTGCAGAAACAAATTCAGGTGCTGCCGTCATTTTGTCATATATTCCTATTTCCTTGAGAAGTGTGACAGTGTTGGTCATATCCTCTGTTATGTGTGTGCTGAAGTACGGACTCCACGGATTTGAATAAAGGAATTCCGAATACCTTGCTGAGAAAGTAGCTTCTGTTATCTCTGTTTTTTCGGGTGCTGTGTCTGCAGTCAGTGTTTCATCTCCGTAGCCGAACATCACAAAGCCTGCAACCTGTGCTTCGGGATAATATTTCTGCTGTGCCGTACGGGCAGTCAGGTCTTTATAAAGTGCGTCAAGAAGAGCAATTCTGTCTTTCTCCGAAAGTCTGAGATTAAAGACCTTGTCTGCATAGCTGCTGTAGAAATCAACATAATAATTCTTTCTCACATTTTTCTGCGCATCGGCAAAAACCGTTTCGGGAGATTGGTCATATCTGTTGAATGTTCTGATTGTGCCCGTGAAGAATTCCCTGAGTGTTTCATTGTAATAGTCACAGTCCTCAAGGAAAAGAGCCTTTTTATATGTTTCGGGAGAGATACCCTCAAAGCTTCTTCTGAGCTTTGTCCCGTTCTTAAGGGTGTAAACAAACTGAAGGTTATTATCAAGTGTTCTCTCTTCCTCTGATGTTTCGGTTACTGATTTATGCACATCAAGAACTGCCTTTATGTCATTTTCACTTGTGAATTCACCCGTAAGTGTTCTGCCGTAAGAGTAATAACGCAGATCATAGTTGCCGTAATGCCATGTATCTGTAAACAGTCCGTATTCCGTTGTACTGCCTACAGAGGTAACAGCAACACTTTCAATATCCTCAATATCGGGGAGTCTCTGTGAGAAGCCGAAGAGACCGCCGTTGAAAATAAATGTCAGCCCCACACATACGGCAATTCCTATGGGCAGCTTGTAAAGTCCCCTGAGAAACTTTTTACCGTCTCTGAGCACAACTGCTTCAAGTATAAGATGAACGGCTGTGAAAGCAAGAGCACCGATAATCATTCCCATAATCATATCGCCTGAAATATACATTGCATAACAGTATGCGGCAAAGGCAGCCAGAACCGAAACGGTGGTGTTAAGCACTCTGTTTGTGCCTATAAAACCGCAGATTTCGGCTTTTCTTCTGTTGAAGAAGAACACTGCAAGGAAGAATATGCCGACAGTGAGAACAATCCAGAGTATTGCTGTGAAAAACTCAGGTGAAACAGCGGGAACAGGGTCACCGGCTTTCACTTTTTTACACAGTGCGAACTTAATCATCTGCTCCTTGCCCCAGAAAAGAGGGCTGAGCAAACCGAATCTGCCTGAAAGTGTTGCAACGGTATCACTGTTGTAATAATCTATGGAATTCATGTAGTTGAAGCTTATTCCGTAAGGATTGCCGTAAAGGAATTTATCCATGAGTGCCTGAATACTGAAAAGGAAAACATCAGGCACAAGCAGAAGAACAACAGAGAAAACCACTGTTTCAAATGTTGTTCCCACAACGGCAAACACGGCTGATGTCAGCGTGAATGATGTGACTGCAACGGTAAACAGATAAAGGAAATAAAACAGCGTTGCCCTGAAGAGCGATGCCGAGTATCCGACCGTAAAAATATTTGCAAAGAAAGTTACTGCCATCGGAAGCACTGATGCAACAAACAGCATCAGAAGTCCCGAAAAATATTTTCCGCAGAAAAGCTTTGTCCTCGTAATGCCCAGTGAATAATAAACATTCACCATTTTCTTCGATGTAATGAAGTTGAAAAGGCATATTGCAGCAAGGATACCGCAGACAGCCACTCCGAGAATGAGCATTGTTGACATATACTCAGCATCACGGAAAATCAGAAAATGGAATGAATCCTTACTTGCTATATATTCAGTGACATTGCCGTTATCATCAAATACGGGTTCAGTGCCGAAAAGCTCCGAAACGGTGTAAAGCGTTGTGCAGAATGCGATGACACCGCAGAGTGCAACAGCAATAAACACAGTGAGGCTTCTGAAGCCCTGCCTGAATGTGAATTTCAACGGACTACCTGATGATTTCTTTGAAGTCATAATCATTCCCCTCCATTTCCTGTAAGAATATTTCCTCGAGTGAAAGGCTGATTTTTTCCGTAACGGCAGGACCGAGAAGCTTTATCTGCTCCTCAGCTTTTGTTGTATCACCGTTTACGGTAAACATAACAAGCTGACCGTCCTTTGTCAGACCTTCACATTCTATATTTTCAAACTCCTTCATTTCAAAGCTTCTTGCAAAGGCAAGACGGAATTTTGTTCTTCCACGTGACAGCTCATCAACTGCCCCTGTAACGGAAATCCTCTTTCCGTTGATTATACCGATATGGTCGCAGAGGTTTTCAAGCTCCTGCAGATTATGTGATGAAATAATGACGGATGTGCCGTGCTCATTTATGGCTTCTTTCAGCAGTCCCTTCATCAGAAGTCTTTTCTGAGGGTCTATACCGTCAAAGGATTCATCAAGAAGCAACAGCCTCGGATGTGCAGAAAGTGCAAGCACCATTTCAGCCTGTCTCTGCATACCCTTTGAAAAGCCTGCAATTCTCTTTTTCGGGTCAAGACCGAAAGCCTCAACAAGCCTTGTGAATGTGCTGTAATTGAAACGGTCGTAATAGCCGTTATAGAAATCAGCCATTTTAATCATGTTGGCATAAGGACCGAAATACAGGTCATCAGGCATGAAGAAAAGCTCTTTCTTCTTCCGCTCATTATCAAAAATGTTTTCGTTATCAAACAGAACATCACCCTTTTCGGGCTTGTATATTCCGCAGATATTTTTAAGAAGCGTGGTCTTGCCTGCACCGTTATAGCCCACAAGTCCGTACACACTGCCCGTTTCAACCTTGAGTGAAATATTTTCAAGGGCTGTGAATCTGCCGAATTGCTTCGTAAGATTCCTGACTTCAATCATAAACAATACCTCCTTTTTATTGTCCTCGGTTTTATTATAAACAGTTCATTTTTCACGGTCAACAGAGTTATCTGTTCTTAACATCATCTTTGACAAATCTTTATAAAAACAAAAATCACCCGTCAGAATAACAGGTGATCGTAGTATTCATGATTTTCTGTGAATTGATGCAAATGCAAAAATAAAGATAATAAGCATGGCAAAAAGAACAATCAGCCCTACTGCAAGCAGGTCTTTGACTATAAGAAGACCGCCGAGAGAGAAGACTATTCCCGTAATTGTGAAAAGCCTTATAACCTTTTTTGAGTATTCCTTTATATTGAATTTCCTTGCAAAATGGTGGCTCGACATGGTGTTGTCCTTTTTCACACTGCTTATAAGAACTCCTGCAAGAATCATAAGCAGAGCGGGGAGACAGATTGCAACATAGACAAGTGCATCCATTTTTATTCCTCCGTTTTATTCTTTTTTATGTATCTTAAAAGTGCAAGCACTGCAAAAATCATCACAAAGGGGAAAACCGTACCTGCAAGAACGCCTGCCCTGAGATTGTCGCCGAAAAGCTGTGAAACAGAGCCGAGAAGAAGAGGACCCGTTGAACAGCCCGTATCACCTGCAAGGGCAAACATCGCAAAGAGTGCAGTTGAGGGATTGTACCAGTTCTTAGCTGCAATACTGTAAGTGCCTGGCCACATGATACCCACGGCAAAGCCGCATATACCGCACCCTGCAAGAGACAGCAGCGGATAGGGTGAAAGAGCCGTAATCAGGTAGCCTGCAACACACAGCACCGCACAGAAAAGAATGTATTTTTCAAGATTGAGTCTGTGGCTGAATTTTGAGTAAGCAACTCTCGCAATACCCATGAGTGCCGCAAAAAGACAAGGACCGAGAATGTCACCTGCTGTTTTTGAGATGCCGAGGCTTTCCTCAGCAAATGCAGATGCCCACTGTGCAATTGAAAGCTCGCTTGCACCTGCACACAGCATCATCACAAGAAGTATATAGAACAGCTTATTCCTGAACAGGTCAGATGTTTTCTGCACATTTTTGTCTGTCTGCGAAACGGTGACAATAGGCACGAATGCAAAATACACTGCGTTCAGTGCAGGGATGAGTGCCCACAGAAAAGCCATTATACGCCAGTTTTCAATGCCCGAAACAAAGAAAAACAGTGTAGAGAAAAGCACTGCAAACATCTGTCCCCAGCAGTAGAAGGAATGAAGCAGACTCATATGTGCTTCCTTGTTTTCCGTGGGACATGCTTCAATAATGGGGCTTGTCAGGACCTCAATGAGTCCTCCGCCTATTGCATAAAATGTTATCGCAACAATAACTCCGACATAAGGAGAAGGCAGGATATAGGGGAATATTCCCAGACCTGCAAGACCGACTGCTGCCGAGATATGGGCAAAAACAATACATCTTCTGACACCTATCCTGTCTGCATATCTTGCAGATATCAGGTCTGTAACGAGCTGTACGACAAAGTTGTATGTGGAAATGAATGCAAGCTGACTGAGTGTTATGCCCCAGTCCTTCTGGAATGTTACAAACAACAGAGGAGTGAAATTGTTCACTATCGCCTGAGTTATAAAGCTTATGTAACCTGCAATAAGGGTGTGCTTATAGTTAGTTCTGATACTCATTTTTAATTCTTAAGGGATTTATTAATCTTCAATGATTCTGTTATCTGATGAAACAGTGTTACGGTATTTCTTTTTCCGTGCATTCATCCATGTAATGACATAATCAATTACAAAAACAGTGCCGACAAAAGCAATCATGAAGTTACGGAGCTCATCGCTTACAAGACGCTCCATATGCTTCTGCACAAAAGGCTGCACGACATAAATAACTGCAAATGTTGCCAGTGCCCAGTAGATTGAATGCTTCAGGCAGATTCTGCCGTGAAGGTTGAACTTTTCATTTGAATAATCCCACCAACGGGCATGGAACAGCTTTTCCATAACATAGCTTGTTGCATACTCAAGGATATTCGCAAGGATGATACCAAGCAGAATAACAACGGGAATCATATACCATGTATAACCGAATTTATTGTAAAAGGGCATGAGTGCACCGCAGAGCACAACAGCACCTGCACCGTATATAGGCACGAAAGGTCCCTGCATAAAGCCCCTGTTTATAGGCTTTTTATAATAAAGGGAGCAGCATATGGTTTCAAGAATCCAACCGCATATACTATAAAATAAGAAGTAAAAAATGTAGTCAAGTGTTAAATCAAGTATATCCATTTTGTCAGCCTCATCTTAAGGAATTGAATTTGTTTCTGAAGTAAGGAATCAGCTTTATGGCAGATTCTCTGTTTGCACAGTACTTGTCGCAAAGACAGACTATCATACTCTCGGGATAACGGGGCGGCTTTGGCGTAAGGGGCCACATGTGTCTGAGAATAATATCTTCCTCCAGCTCCGTAAGCTCAAACAGCTTTTTTGCATTGTTATATGCAAAACGGGGATGACGGTAGCCGTGCAGTCTGTGTGAGCCGTCACCCGGCACATGCCAGTCATAATAAAAAAGGTCGTGAAGCATTGCTGCCCTTGCAGCCGAAACATAGTTTCTGCCCTTTTCCTTTGCAGTCAGATAACTAAGATATGCAACGCTCATTATATGCTGCAGTCTTGTTATATCTGCATGCTGTATGTATTCAGCCATGCTCCGGAATTCGGGCGTATCGTATATGTCACCGACTATTTCAAAAAACTCGGGAGCATTTTCACGGGTGAGTGAATATGAACGCACGTAAGCGTCGAACATTTTGCTCATATTTTCCTCCAATATATATGTAAGAACTTGAAATAAGATTTAAAATAGTTTACCGCATGGGGATAAATCAGAATTTGTCAATGAACAATTTACAATTTACAATGTACAATGATTTACAAAAAACCGCCTGTATCGCTGCATCTGCACGATTGTAAATTGTACATTGTACATTGTTAATTGGTTCGACAAATTACTGTTTATATATTATCACACTTAATGTCCGTTTGCAATCATTGACAAGCACTTTTTTTTATGATAAAATATTTTCACAAGTGAGTCGGGCAATTGCGTACTTGTACGAGGAAAGTCCGGGCTTCACAGAGCAGGATAACGGCTAACGGCCGCCGAGGGTGACCTTAGGGAAAGTGCAACAGAGATATACCGCCTGTTTACAGGTAAGGGTGGAAAGGCGAGGTAAGAGCTCACCGGGGTACAGGAGACTGTACTGCCCTGCAAACCCTATCCGAAGCAACACCGACATGGAGTGGTCTGCTCGGCCATAACTCCGACGGGTGGCGTGAGCTGTGGGGCAACCCGCAGCCAAGACAGATGATTGCCTTAAATGACAAAACCCGGCTTACAGACTCACTTGTTTTGTCACCCATTGAACATGGGTGATTTTTCTTTATCAGGATGTGAGAAAATGTTAAAACTGATTATAGGACGAGCCTCCTCGGGCAAATCCACGTACATAAGAAACATCATTGCAGAAAAGGCATCTTCGGGCGAGGATGTCACTCTCATTGTGCCCGAACAGTTTTCCTTTGAAAGTGAACGCATGATTATTGAAATGCTCGGCGAAAAAAAAGCTTCCGAGGTTTCCGTTTTCAGCTTCACCTCCCTTTCGGAACGGATACTCAACGAATACTGTCCCGACAGAAAACCGCCTGTCACATCTGCAGCAAAAGAAGTCATAATGAGCCTTACCCTTGAAGCTCTCAGTGAGCACCTGAATGTTTTCTCAAAGTGTTCACGGAACAGAAACACTGTTTCTGAGATTCTTCACATCACGGACGAGCTTATTCAGTGTGATGTCTCTCCCGACGACCTGACCTCTGCCGCACAAAGAAGCGGAAACTCCATCCTTATAAAAAAAGCAGAGGAAATCAGCCTGATTTCTTCACTTTATTCATCAATGCTTGAAGAGAGATTCTCCGACGACAGATATATCATCAATGCAGCATCCGATGTTATTGCCGAAAAATCACTTTTCACAGGTAAAACAGTTATCCTTGATGAATTCTCAGGCTTTACAGCTCAGCAGAATATACTCCTGAAGCTTCTCCTCACACAGTGTGAGGATGTTTACATAACCATGTGTGCCGACAGCATTCACGACACATCAATGGGCACGGGTGCATTCTCCTACCCTGCTGAAAATATCAGCCGTCTGACAGTCCTTGCAAAAAAATGCGGAGTTCCTGTTGCTGAGCCTGTCATCATGTCCAATGAGGGCAGATACACTTCTCCTGCTATTGCAATGCTTGAACAGGGCATCTATGAACCCGACCCTGAAATATATGAAGCCGAAGCCCCTGAAATTACGGTTGCAAAGGCAAAAAACATTTTTGACGAATGCGATTATGCCGCCATGACTGCAAAAAAGCTTGTCAGGACAAAGGGCTACCGTTACAGGGATATTGTCATTGTTTCAAGGGGCGACGACTACGCAAAGCACCTTCCATATGCTCTGAAAAAATACGATATTCCCGTTTTTGAGGACACAAGACACAGCCTTGAAACGGAAATTCTTGTCATATACATTCTTTGCGCCCTGACAATCGTGTCAGAGGGCTTCACAACCGATGCCGTTCTCAGGATGCTCAAGACCTTCCTCTCTCCCCTTTCCGAGGACGACATTTCAATGCTTGAAAACTATGTGCTAATGTGGCAGATAAATTACGGAGGATGGCTCAGTGAATGGACAGGTCATCCCGACGGAATGGGTAACGAATTCAGTGAGGAAGACGAAAAAAATCTTGAATATATAAATGAAATAAGAGTAAAAGCAGTTGCACCTCTGACAGCCTTACGGAAAAAGATGACTGATTCCGATGCATTCACCTGCACAAAGGCAATTTATGAATTCCTCATTTCCACAGGTGCTGACAGGAAGCTCCTTGACTTTGCAATGAACATGGACGAAGAGAATGCATATACATGCGAGCGTTCATGGGACGAAACCATGAATGTGCTCTCACTCTTTGCAGAAACAGTCGGCAGAAGAAGCATAACGCCTGCCCGTTACCTTGAACTTTTCAGAATCATGGTTGCATCCTCCGACATGGGTGACATTCCCTCAGGACTTGACGAAATCACTATAGGCGATGCTGACAGAATCAGAGTGTCGGCAAAAAAGGTGCTGTTCATAGTCGGCGCAAACGAAGGTGTATTCCCCTCTGCAGGCACACCCTCATATATGCTCACAGATAACGAAAGAAGACTTCTCAAAATGCAGGATGTGGAGCTGGGCACAGACACCACCGATGCCGTCAGAAAAGAAAGACTGCGTGTTTACACAACAATGAGCATTCCCTCGGAAATGCTGTATATATCATATTCTGCAGGCAGTATCACAGGCACAGAAGCCATGCCCTCGGAAATCGTAACAATGACTGAGCGTATTATTCCCCGTCATACAAAAACAGACATTTCATTCATTGAACCTATTGAAAAAATTGAAAGCGGAAAATCTGCCTTTGAAAGTGCCGCTGAAAATTACAGAAGCAATTCCGTTTACGCAAATTCTGTAAAAAAATATATAGACGGAAATAATGAATACAAGGACAGACTCACTGCAATAAAAAGAGCCGTCAGCAGAAACACATTCACACTCGAGGACAAAAAGACAGCCGAAAAGCTCTTCGGCAGGGACATGTACATAAGCCCCTCAAGAGTCGAAGAATATTACAAATGTGCCTTCAGGTATTTCTGCCGTTACGGTATCAGCGCAAGAAAGCTCGAAAAGGCAACATTTGACCCGAGACAGACGGGTCTTATGGTGCATTTTGTTCTTGAAAAGCTTTTTGCGGAATACGGCAGCAAGGGACTTGCAGAAATGTCAAAGCAGGAACGCCGTATTGCAGTTGACAAAGAAACCGATGTATACATAAACAGTCATATAGGCGGTGAGCACACTGTCAGCCGCCGTGTGATGTATTCGCTCTACAGATGCAGAAGCACCATTTACGATATCCTTGACAGACTCTGTGAGGAGCTCGGCTCAGGCTTGTTTGAAACAAGGGATGTTGAGCTGAGAATCGGCAGAGACGGTGCAGTCCCCGCATACAGAATAGAAATTCCCGAGGGCGGCAGTGTCTCCCTTATGGGTGTTGTTGACAGAATTGACACCATGCACAGTGACGAAAACGGCAAGACATATCTCCGTGTCATTGACTATAAATCAGGCGGAAAGGATTTCGTCATAACTGATGTCATGTCGGGACTCAATATACAGATGCTTGTATATCTCATGTGTCTTTTTGAAAACGGCAAGGAACGATACGGTGATTTTGTCCCTGCAGGCATACTCTATGTTCCTGCGAAAAACGGCAAGAATGAGCTTGACAGATATGCAGCTGCAGATACCGTTGAGGCTCTGCGTAAAAAACAGGGCGTGATGAAAGGCATTGTCCTTTGCGATGCAGAGGTCATAAAGGGAATGGATCCCACGGAAAACGGAACATATATTGAAGCAGGAATTGATTCAGACGGAAAGGTGACAGGCAAGGTCTTCACCATTGAGCAGTTTGAAATGCTTCACAGAAAAATTGAAAATATAGTTTCAACAATGGCTTCGTCACTCCTTGAGGGTAAAATACAGGCATATCCCGTACTCGACGGCAATTACAGATCAACCTGCACATACTGTGATTACAGGTCGGTATGCTGCCGTGACGATGCAGACGAAAGCAAACCCCTTTTCAAAGGTGATTTCTGGGAAGCACTGGAGGAAGAACTCAATGGCTGAAAGAAACTGGACCACTGAACAAAGAAATGCGATAAATTCAAGAGGCGGAACTCTTCTTCTGTCTGCTGCTGCAGGCTCAGGCAAAACTGCAGTTCTTGTTGAGCGTATCACAAAGCTCATGACAACAGGCAACGAACCCGTTGACCCTGCAAATCTCCTTGTTGTCACCTTCACAAATGCAGCCGCTGCCGAAATGCGTGCAAGGGTGAATGACTCCATAGATAAGCTCATAAAACAGAACCCTGCCGACGCTTTTCTGCGAAGCATAAAAATGAAGCTCCCCGAAGCTAAAATCACAACAATGGACTCTTTCTGTATAAGCTTCGTAAGGGAACATTTCCACATGGCAGATATCGAGCCTGATTTCAACATCCTTGACAACAGTGAAATCAACATTCTCACCTACGATGCAATGAGCACAACCCTCGAAAGAATCTGCCGTGAAGAGCCCGAGCTTTACGACAAGCTAAACACTGTAACATCCTTCGGCAGGGATGACAACTCCCTGACCGAAAAAATAATAAGATTATATAATTACTCCCTGAGCCATCCTTTCCCTGACAAATGGCTCGATTCAATCATGCAGATGTATGAGGACAACGGTGATATCAGGGACACCGTCTGGGGAAAAATCATCCTTGATGAGGTCCGTTATACGGCACATTACTGCCTTTCTCTCATAGAAAACGCCCTTGCAGAGATGCAGGAGGATGATGTTGTCAACGACACATATTCAGCCTTTTTCACAGTCATTCTCTCGAAGCTGACAGATACATATAACACAATAACAGCCGGTGACTGGGACAGCATTTTCCACGCTCTTGATGATATCACAATGGGCTCCCTGCCGAGAGCACCGAGAGGCTACGGCAAAAATCCCACAAAATTACTTGCAGAAAGTCAGTATAATCTTGCCCGTAAGCTCATGAATGAATGCAAGGCTTCAGTATGCACGGATACTTCGGGGCACAGGGATGACCTCGATAAGCTCCGTCCCGTAATGAGGGGGCTCATAAGCGCCGTCAGAGAATTCAGAACAAACTATGACAATCTCAAGCAGGCACGCAACAGCTACACATTCACAGACATCATGCACAAGGCATTGTCACTCCTTGCAGTGAATGACAACGGAGAAATCAGAAAAACCGACCTTGCAATACAGATGTCGGAAATGTTCAGGGAAATCCTCATTGACGAATATCAGGACACAAACGAAGCTCAGGACATGCTCTTTGCCACATTGTCAAAGAAAAACAGCAACATGTTCATGGTCGGCGACGTCAAGCAAAGCATTTACCGTTTCCGTCTTGCAATGCCTGAGATTTTTGTAAAGAAAAGCCGTGAATACTGCGACTTTGACAACGAAAGCTACCCTGCAAAAATCATTCTGGGCAGAAATTTCAGAAGCCGTAAGGGTGTTCTCGACAACATAAATTTCCTTTTCAAGAACATAATGTCCGACTATGTGGGGGAAATGGAGTACACAGATGCCGATGCCCTGTATTACGGTGACACCTACGACAAAGACACGGTACCTGCTGCCGAGCTTCACATGGTCAACACAAAATCAACAGCCGATGAAGCTGAATACATTTCACGGTTTATAAGAAAAACTATTGCAGAGGGTGCCGTTGTAAAGACAAGTGACGGCACAAGACCTGCCGGATACGGTGACTTCTGTATTCTTCTCAGAAGCACGGCAGGCAAAACAGATATTTTTGAAGAAGCCCTGAAAAGGAACTCAGTCCCTGTAACATGTGAAAAGAAATCAGGACTGTTTTCTGCTTCTGAAACGGCAGTATTCATGTCACTGCTGAAAATCATCAATAACCCCACAGACGATGTTGCCCTGCTTTCCGTAATGTTTTCACCCCTTTATGGCTTTACAGCCGACGATACGGCAAAAATCAGGCTTTACGGAAAACGATGCAACCTTTATACATGCCTGAAAGACGCTTCGGCTGACATAAATAAAGCGTCAGTTCTTCTTGAAGACATAAACCGTTTCAGATACATAGCTGCAATCATGCCCACAGACACCTTTGTAAGGACACTTCTTGACACTACGGGCTATCTCTCAATCGTGAGTGCATGCGAAAACGGTGAAAGCAGAAGACTCAATCTTCTTCTCCTTTGCTCCCTTGCCTCAGATTACACTTCAAAAGGCGGCTCAGGTCTCGGCGGCTTCATAAGATACCTTGACAGAATATCTGAAAGCGGAAACGACATTGCCGCCGCTTCGGATGCATCTGCAGACAGCAGTGCCGTCAAGATAATGAGCATACACAAATCAAAGGGACTTGAATTCCCCTTTGTTATCCTCGCAGACTGTTCAAAGACCTTCAATACAACGGACATCTCTGCAGAAATGATAATCAGCACCTCTGCAGGTGTGGGTATGAAAATCACTGACAGCCCGAATCTGAAAAGATATTCCTCTCTCGGTCACACAGCTTCAAAGCTTGCCGTAAAACGGGCAACAGCATCTGAGGAAATGAGAATCCTCTATGTTGCAATGACCCGTGCAAAGGAGCGTTTTATAGCTGTCGGCTCTGTACAGAAGCCCGAAGAAAGGCTCAGAGATGCGGCAAACTCACTCTCGGGCGAAAAGCCGTCACCCTGTGCCGTGCTTCATGCTTCATCTTACATGAAGTGGCTCCTTATGGGCTTTATCCGTCATCCCGATATGAAGAAAATCTGTGAAGAAACAGGCAATTTTGTTCTTCACGACTATAAGAATGCCGACAGCAGACTGAAGGTGCTTGTCACCTCCCTTACTGAAGATGAGGACGGAGCTCTGCCGGAGGAAACAGCACTGCAGCAGACGGAATACGACGAGGAAACCGTCGAAGAAATAAGAAAAAGAGTTTCCTACGAATACCCCTTTGTTATCCCTACCGATGCAAGACCGAAAAGAGCTGCATCAGATTTTGAGAAAAAACATTTCAATGCACAGTATTTTGCCACATCGAAGCCAACATTCATGTCAGAGGGTAAGCTCTCAGCGGCAGAAGCAGGCACGGCAAACCATCTTTTCCTGCAGAATCTCGATTTCAGCTCCGACAATGTAAACGGTCAGCTTGAGGAAATGGTCCGAAAAGGTATTCTCGGTGAAAAGGAAGCCGATGCAATCAGGATTAACAAGGTAAAGAAATTCCTGACTTCCCCCCTTTGTGCAAGAATCAGGAATGCAGACTCCGTCATGCGTGAAAAGGAGTTTACCGTCAGAATCAGCCTCGGCGATATTGACAAAACAGTCAATGACAATGTAAAAGATGAAAAAATCATTATCCTCGGCAAGGCTGACCTTGTGTTCATCGAAAACAATGAAGCCGTTGTCGTGGACTGGAAAACAGACAGAGGCAAGACGCCCGAAGACTTTGTGAACACCTACTCGGGACAGCTTGATATGTATAAAAGAGCAATGGAAATTGTTCTCGGAATCCCCGTAAAAGAAACACTCATCTACTCACTCGACCTGGAAGAAACTATAACCTGCGAGGAGAAATAAAAATGAAAATAACCGTTGATTACGGCAGAAAGCACTCTGTTTTTGAAGGCTTCGGTGCAAGCGGTGCATGGTGGGCACAGGAGGTCGGAAAATGGACACACACCGACAAGGAAAGCGGAAAAAGTGTCCGTGACACAATCGCAGAGCTTCTTTACAGCAAGGATAAGGGCATAGGGCTCAGAACCTACCGTTACAATATCGGTGCAGGCTCTGCACATTCGGGTGCAGGTGACATCGGCAACCCCCTGAGAAGAACAGAAAGCTTTGACATCGGTGAGGGAAAATACGACTTCACCCGTGATGAAGCTGCAGTTTACATGATGAAAAAGGCTGCAGAAGAGGGAGCAGATGAAATTATCCTTTTCGTCAACTCCCCCGTTGAACGGCTGACAAAAAACCATATGTCTCACCTGGGCAGGTATCAGATTATGAGAGAAAACATCTCACGGAAAAACTACAGAGCTTTTGCAGCCTACTGTCTTGATGTGACGGAGCATTTTCTCAGGGAAGGGCTTCCCGTAAAATATCTCTCCCCCATAAACGAGCCCATATGGATATGGAACGGTGGGCAGGAGGGATGTCACTACTCACCCATGACTGCCGCCGCAGTTATGAAAGTCTTTGCAGAGGAAATGAACAGAAGACCTGCTCTCAGGGATGTAAAGCTGTCGGGTGTTGAATCAGGCGACCTGAGATGGTTCAACAAATCATACACAAGGGCACTGATGAAGCACAAAGCTGTCCGTGACAGAATCGATGCCGTTGACGTTCATTCCTACTGTCTTCCTTTACCAATTCCCGTTAAGGGCTTCAACGACAGAGAAGCCTTTGTCAGACGGTTCAGAAAATGGCTTGACAGACACTACCCCGACCTGCCCGTAAAAATGAGTGAATGGTGCCACATGCAGGGAGGCAGAGACAAAACAATGAAATCTGCTCTTGTTATGGCAGACACTATTTACAAGGACATATCAATTCTGAATGTGACATCATGGCAGCACTGGATTGCTGTTTCAGAGGTTGACTACTGTGACGGGCTTATTTACATAAATCTCAGTGACAAGTCCTTTGAAATGACAAAGAGGTATTACGCAACAGGTAATTTCTCAAAATATATCCCCTACAAAGCAGAAAGAATTGATGCTTACTGTGACGACAAGGATTTGAAAATCCTCGGCTTTGCAAAGGACGGAAAGACAATTCTTGTTGTGATTAATGACACAGCTGCAGAAAAAAATATTTCCGTAGACGCTGTCGGCCCCGTCACCGTTGCAGTAACGGACAACGACCATGACCTTACGGAAACAACTGCAGAAAACAAAGACATCACAATAACCCCCGAAAGCGTAACAACAATTATCTACGGAGGATAAAGCTATGGATATAAAAGCAAAGGTTTCTTCGGGCATATCTCTTTTCAGGAATAACTGGAAAACACCTCCCGAGGGCAGATACATGAGCATAAAGGAAATAACTTCACTGTCTGTGGGCGGTATCGGTGTAAGACTGATTGCCCACTGCATCAATCAGATGATTATTTCCACAAACAATGCACTTCTCGGCAACACCATAGGCATCGATGCACAGACACTTTACATTCTTTACATCCTCAGCATGATTGCATCCTTTCCCCTGACAGGTCTCAGGGCTCATATGATTGACAACTGCCGCAGTATGAAGGGCAAATACCGTCCCTATATCATCTCCATGGGTATCCCCACGGTGCTTATCGGCATTTTCATGATAATACTGCCCTATGAAACAATGACACTGTTTCAGAAGTGCTTCTGGGTACTGCTGTGCAACATAGGCTTTCAGTTTTTCTTCTCTTTTACCATTGATGCATACGAAAGCCTTATAAATGTCCTGTCCCCCAACTCCATTGAACGCTCCGATGTGCTTTCAATCAGATGTATCATTGAAAACCTCTCTCCATCAATTGCAAACATCTTCTTCCCCATTGTTGCAAAAATGATAACAGGTCAGGACACCCTTTACAACATGACCGTTTACCGTATTCTCTTTCCCCCTCTGCTGATTGCAGGCTTTCTTATTTCCATACTCGTTTTTGTGAACACGGAAGAGAAAATTGTCAGGCCGAAGAAGCATATTGTACAGGTAAGATTTACAGACGCTTTCAGGGCTGTTGCTTCAAACAAATATTTCTGGGTTATTTCCCTTGCAGGTTGGATGGGCTTCCTTGAGGGCTCATTCGGCAGTATCATGGGCTGGATGTACCACTATCAGAAGCCATGCTCTGCAGCACAGTATGCAATAATCACAGCCATTGCAGGCAATGCATCACTGTGGCCGAATATCGTCGCACCGTTTTTCATCAGGCGTTTCGGCAAAAAGAAAATCATCATTTTCTCAAATGTGCTCAATATCGGGCTGATTGCACTCATGCTCCCCGTTGTCAGAATGACAGGCACGCCCCACATTATATGGATGCTCCTTTTCTGTTCATTCATCAATCAGTTCATCACTTCACTCGGTCATCTTATAACACCGAGTATAAATGCTGACATCCGTGACTATCAGCAGTACATATCAGGCGAAAGAATTGACGGAATGTTTGCCGCTGTCGGTCTTATCGGCAATGTCATAAGCATGGCAACAAGCTCTGTCCTGCCGATAATCTACAACAAATCGGGACTCAATGCAGAAACAGCCGTGTCTCTCGGCTATTCGGCAAACAACGTTTACGATGTCCTCTATAATCATGATTATTTTGTAAACATAAGCTCTGTTCTTATCATCGCATCTGTAATAGGTGCCGTCATGAATGTTATCCCGATGTTCTTCTATGACTTCACGGAAGCAAAACAGAAGGCAATGATTCGTGTGCTCAGACTCAGAGCCGCATCGGAAGACAAGGAAGCAGGTATTCTCACCGAAGATGAACAAGCACAGATCAACCTCATTCTTTCAGAGGCAAGGGAATATTCTGAAAAGGCTCCCGTCAGAGCAAGAAACAAAGCAGACAGGGAATTCAATGAAAAGATTGAAATTGCCCGTATAGTTATGGAGGAAATCAATCACTACAAAACAGATAAAGGCAGATTTGAAGTAAGCCTTGCTGAAAAAATCACAGCAGCAGGGCTTTCAGGCTTCCATAATGCAGAAATCATCACAAGGCAGGAAATCAAGGCACTTCCCTCTTTAACTCAGGAAGAAAAGGAAATCAGAAAATATGCAAAAAAAATGCTTCGTGATATAAATTATGCCGCAAAAGCCGCAAGGAAATACTTCCCTGACGGTGTGACACAGTTTGACGATTCAATTCTTGAAAAGCTGTATAAGGATGAATATGAAGCAGAAGTCGCACTGCAGAATGCCCTTGCTGCAATGAAAAAAGCAAAGGAATCAGGCAACAACGTGACAGTACACAGCAATGCTGTTGCTGAATGCCGTAAAAATCTGAAAAAAGTCAAGGCAGAACTCAGCAAAGCCAACCGTCAGAATGCTATTTACTATTCAGCGGCAAAGCCCTGGCTTGACGCCTGCAAGACAGTCAGAAGATGCAGAACTAATGACTTTGCTGTGCAAAAACAGTAATTTATCGCTGAGCGATAAATTTCTGAGTGTTATATTTTCCTGCGGAAAATGTGATATATCCGTCTTCGACGGATGTGATATATTTGCTTCGCAAATGTGATATAATTTGCCTTCGGCAAATTGTTTCGGAAGCCCTTCGGGCTTGGATTTTATAATTATGCATTATGCATTTTGCATTGTGCATTATCCCGACAAATTCTGATTTACCAAAAAAATTCCCCGACACAGTGTCGGGGATTTTCTTATTTATCAGTTCTTGGGAACGATTTTTTCTGCGCCGCCCATATAAGGTCTGAGGGCTACGGGGATATTTACGCTGCCGTCTGCATTGAGATTATTTTCAAGGAATGCAATAAGCATTCTGGGAGGAGCAACAACAGTATTGTTAAGAGTGTGAGCAAGATATTTTTCCTTACCCTTTACTCTGATTGAAAGTCTTCTTGCCTGAGCATCGCCGAGGTTTGAGCATGAGCCGACCTCGAAATACTTCTGCTGTCTGGGTGACCATGCTTCAACGTCAACTGACTTGACCTTAAGGTCTGCAAGGTCGCCTGAACAACATTCAAGAGTTCTTACGGGAATATCGAGTGAACGGAAGAGGTCAACTGTATTCTGCCAGAGAACATCGAACCACTTGGGGCTTTCTTCGGGCTTACATACAACAACCATTTCCTGCTTTTCAAACTGATGGATTCTGTATACGCCTCTTTCCTCGATACCGTGAGCGCCCTTTTCCTTACGGAAGCAGGGTGAATAGCTTGTGAGTGTGAGAGGAAGCTGTTCTTCGGGAATCATCTGGTCAATGAATTTACCTATCATTGAATGCTCACTTGTGCCGATAAGATAAAGGTCTTCACCCTCAATCTTGTACATCATAGCTTCCATTTCAGCGAAGCTCATAACACCTGTGACAACGTCTGCACGGATCATGAAAGGAGGAACAACATATGTGAAGCCTCTGTCAATCATGAAATCTCTTGCGTATGAGATAACTGCTGAGTGAAGTCTTGCAATGTCACCCATAAGATAATAGAAACCGTTACCTGCAACACGTCTTGCAGAATCAAGGTCGATACCGCAGAAACGCTCCATGATATCTGTATGATAAGGAACTTCAAAATCGGGAGTTACAGGCTCACCGTATTTCTGAACTTCAACATTTTCTGAGTCATCCTTACCGACGGGAACACTGGGATCGATGATGTTGGGAATAATCATCATAATCTTCTTGATTTTTTCTGAAAGCTCAGTTTCCTTTGCTTCGCAGTCAGCGAGCTCCTGAGCCTGCTGAGCAACAAGCTTCTTTGCTTCTTCTGCCTCATCCTTCTTGCCCTGAGCCATGAACATACCTATCTGCTTTGAAACCTTGTTTCTTGAAGCTCTGAGGTTGTCGGCATTTGTCTTGTTTTCTCTGTATTCCTTGTCAAGAGCAATTACTTCGTCAACGAGAGGAAGCTTGCTGTCCTGAAACTTTTTCTTTATATTTTCTTTTACAACTTCGGGGTTTTCTCTTAAAAATTTAATATCAATCATTTTCTGTGTTCTCCTTTATTCCTCAAAAAGTTTAGCAAGCTTCACAAGGTCTTCTTTATCAAAGAACTCAAATTCAAGCTTACCGCCCTTGCCTGATTCTTTTACAACAACTTTTCTGCCCAGAGCATCTGACAGCGAAAGCTCAACTTCATCATAGAATGTGTCACGCTTTTTGATTTTCTTTGCTTTTGTGTCATTCAATGAGTTTGTCTGCTTTACAAGCTTTTCGGTTTCTCTTACCGAAAGCTTCTTTGTTATGACTTCATCTGCAATCTCTTCAATCAGTGACTTTTCTTCAAGCCCTAAAAGTGCTCTTGCATGACCTGCCGTAAGGAAATCATCACTTACAAGCCCTCTGACTCTCTCGGGAAGTGACATCAGACGGAGTGTATTTGTAACGGCTGAACGGGATTTGCCGAGCTTCTGTGCAGCCTGCTCCTGAGTGAACGAATATTCTTCAATAAGTCTGCTGATACCCTCTGCCTCTTCAATGGGGTTAAGGTCTTCTCTCTGCAGATTCTCGATAAGTGCAATTACTGCGACTTCCGAATCAGTCAGTGCTCTGACGATAACGGGAACCTCCGTAAGCCCTGCAAGCCTTGATGCTCTCCATCTTCTTTCACCTGCAACGAGCTGATAGGTGCCGCCTGCAAGAGGTCTGACGATGAGGGGCTGAAGAACGCCGTGTTCACTGATACTGTCTGCAAGCTCTGACAGAGCATCGTCGTCAAAATACTGTCTGGGCTGATTTTTATTAGGTTCTATATCATTGAGTCTGAGTGTTATGACACTTCTGCCCTCGTCAAGCTCCTCAACGGAATTATCGGCAAAAAGTGCGTCAAATCCTTTTCCCAGACCGCCTTTTTTAGGTGGCATATCTTTTCCCTCCCGGAAAAATAAAAAATATGGGGCAGGATGAATATCCTACCCCACATTATACAATATTCAGCTTATATTGTCAATTATTAAATGGTAATGTTTTTGCCGATGTAAATAGGATATGTGCTGTCACCCGAAATTGATTTTCTGGGTCTGATAACACCGTTTTTATCCATGATTACACAGTTGAGATTTGCATCCTCACCGATGTAGCATGACTGCATGATAACAGAATTCTTTACAACAGCACCCTTTGCAACATGAACGCCTCTGAAGAGAACTGAATTCTCAACCTCGCCTTCAATTTTACAGCCGTCTGCAAGAACACAGTTCTTAGCCTTTGAACCGATGCCGTAAATTGCGGGCATATCGTCATGAACCTTTGTGTAAACGGGGTTCTGTCTGTCAAATACATCTGCACTGATTGCAGGGTCAAGCAGAGCCATATTTGTGTCGTAATATGTCTGCATTGAGTCAATTACGGAACAGAATGTATCAATTTCATAGCCATAAATATTGAGCTTGTCAAGATTCTTCATGATAACTTCTTTTTCAAAGATATCATAATCACCGGCTGTTGCCTGAATTACAAGTCTTTCAAGAAGTGACTTCTTCATAACGATGATGTTTACGGCATATGTGCCCTCACCCTCTTCAGCCTGAGGAGGAACAGCCATTTTCTTGATTCTGCCGTCTGCTTCGGGCCTGAACTTCATAAGATTTGCAAGCTGAGGATACTTGCCGTTCTTATAGCAGATTGTGATATCAGCTTCCTTTTCTTCGTGATACTCAACAAGCTTGCCGAAATCCATATTACAGATGATATTTGTATCACAGAGAAGTACATATTCTTCATTTGAAGCCTGAATGAAATCCATTGTGTTTCTGAGTGCTTCAAGTCTGCCTGAATACTGACCGCCGCCGAAGTTGTAGGGAGGAAGAATGAAAAGACCTGCATTCTTTCTTGAAAGGTCCCATGACTTGCCTGAGCCCACATGGTCCATAAGTGAACGGTAGTTGCTCTTTGCGATAACACCAACCTTGATTATACCGCTGTTGACCATATTTGAAAGGGGGAAATCAATAAAACGGTATCTGCCGCCAAAGGGAACGGAACCTGCAGTTCTCAGTGCTGTAAGGTCACTGATACAGTCATTATATGCGTCTGAATAAAGAATACCCAATACGTTCTTGCCTATCATACTTCAGCACCTCCTTCTACATCTTCAACCACCATGGTCTGTGCTTTTACCTTTGCATTTTCGCCGATTGTAAGGTTAGGACCGACAACGGCAACGCCCCATTTTTCTCTGTCTGCGCATTCCTGAGGGTCTTCACCCACAACAGCACCGCTCTTTACAACTGCATTTTCAGCAACCATAGCGTACTGTACCTTTGCGCCTTTTTCAATCTTTGCACCGGGCATTACGATTGAATACTTGACCTCTGCGCCCTCTTCAACGGTTACATTTGAGAAGAGAATGGAGTAATCAACAGCACCCTCAACATGGCTTCCGCCTGTGATGAGTGAATTCTGAACCTCTGCAGAATCAGCAACATACTGAGGAGGAGTAACGGGATTATTTGAATAAATCTTCCATGATTTGTCTGAAAGGTCAATGTTTGCAACGGGATTGAGAAGGTCAAGGTTTGCTTCCCAGAGGCTGTCGATTGTGCCGACGTCTTTCCAGTAGCCGTCAAAGGGGAATGCAACCATAACTTCGCCTGCATTGTGCATTGCAGGGATAACATCCTTACCGAAGTCGTTTGATGAGCCTTCCTTTGCTTCGTCAGCAATGAGGTATTCACGGAGCTTGCTCCATGTGAACATATAAACACCCATTGAAGCCTTGTTGCTCTTGGGATTCTTGGGCTTTTCTTCAAAAGCTGTGATTTTGCCGTCGTCATCAACGAACATAAGACCGAATCTTGAAGCCTCTTCCCAGGGTACTTCGAGCATTGCAATTGTACATGCTGCGCCCTTTTCCTTGTGATAATCAAGCATTTCAGCATAGTCCATCTTGTAGATATGGTCACCTGAAAGAACTGCAACATATTCGGGATTGTATCTGTCAATGAAGTTTATGTTCTGATAAATGGCGTTTGCTGTGCCTCTGTACCAGTCTGTACCCTGAATCTGCTGATAGGGTGAAAGAATGTGTACACCGCCGTTTGCTCTGTCAAGGTCCCATGCCTGACCGTTGCCGATATAATCGTTGAGCTCAAGGGGCTGATACTGTGTGAGAACACCGACTGTATCAATACCTGAATTTATACAGTTGGAGAGGGGGAAGTCAATGATTCTGTACTTGCCTCCGTAAGGAACGGCAGGTTTTGCCACGTTTTTAGTAAGAATACCGAGTCTGCTGCCCTGTCCGCCGGCAAGCAGCATGGCCAGACATTCTGTTTTTCTTGCCATAATAATCAATCCTTTCATTTAGTATATCAATTAATAAAATTTATAATTTACAATTTACAATTTACAATGTACAATTATTCAATGCAACCACTGAAAAATTACAATCTGCACGATTGTAAATTGTACATTGTACATTGTTCATTACAATAATTATACACTTCTGTACTTAAGATAAATTGTCGAAAGCGGAGGCAGAGTCATGTCAATACTCTGTTCCATTCCGTGCATAGGCTGTTTCTTTGTTCTGTAGACACGCTTTTTACTCATGCCCTTACCGCCGAATTCCTTGCTGTCGGAATTGAAGACCACATCATATGCACCCTTTTCGGGAACACCGATTTTGTATGATTCTCTCGGGACATTCGTAAAGTTACACACAGCAACAATGGTTTCGCCCTTTTCGTTCATTCTCTGGAATGCGATTACGGAGTTGTCACAGTCATCGCTCACAAGCCACCTGAAGCCTTCCCATGAATAGTCAATTTCCCACATGGGTGAATTTTCCTTATAGAAATGATTAAGTGCCTTTGTGTACTTCTGCAGATTTCTGTGTGCATCGTAATCGAGCAGGAACCAGTCAAGCTGTTTCTTTTCATCCCATTCGATGAACTGACCGAATTCCTGTCCCATAAAGAGAAGCTTCTTACCGGGATGAGCATACATATAACCGAGGAATGCTCTCAGAGAATGGAATTTCTCATCATATTCACCGGGCATTTTGTCAAGAAGTGACTTCTTGCCGTGAACGACTTCGTCGTGTGAAATCGGCAGAATGAAGTTCTCCGAAAATGCGTAGAAGAATGAGAATGTGATAAGGTCGTGATTATATTTTCTGAAATAGCCGTCAAGACCGAAATATCTTAAAATATCGTTCATCCAGCCCATATTCCATTTGAAATTGAAGCCGAGACCGCCGATTGCCGTCGGCTTTGTGACAAGAGGCCATGCAGTGCTTTCCTCTGCAATCATCAGCACCTCGGGATGCTCACGGAAAACAACCTCATTGAGCTTTCTGAGGAATGCAACGGCTTCAAGATTTTCTCTTCCGCCCTTTTCGTTTGCAACCCATTGACCGTCGTCTCTGCCGTAGTCAAGATAAAGCATTGAGGCGACTGCATCAACACGGATACCGTCAATGTGATATTCCCTGAGCCAGAACTCAGCACTTGAAAGAAGAAAGCTTCTTACTTCCTTTCTGCCGTAGTCGAAAACTCTTGTACCCCATTCATAATGCTCACCCTTACGGGGGTCTGCATATTCATAACAGGGTGTGCCGTCGAACTCATAAAGACCGGGGGCATCCTTGGGGAAATGAGCAGGTACCCAATCAAGGATAACGCCGATTCCGTTGTTATGGCACTTATTTATAAGGTATGCAAGGTCTTCGGGAGTACCGTATCTTGAAGTGGGAGCAAAATATCCCGTTACCTGATAACCCCATGAGCCGTCAAAGGGATATTCCGTCAGAGGCAGAAATTCGATGTGGGTATATCCCATTTCCTTTACATAAGGCACAATCGCATCTGCAAGGTCACGGTATGAATAGAAATTGCCGTCATCATGCATTCTCCATGAGCCTGCGTGCACTTCATAGATGTTCACAGGTGATGCATAGACTGACTTTTTCTTTTTTTCTGCCTGCCACTCATCGTCATTCCATTCAAAAACAGAAATATCATAGAACTTGGATGCAGTGTCAGGTCTTGTCTCCGTGTGAAAACCGTAGGGGTCGGCTTTCATAAAGGTCTTACCGTTCTTCGCAGTTATGCAGTATTTATACGAATCATATACCTTTACGCCATCAACAACAGTCTCCCAGATGTCTCCGCCGTTGATACGGTGCATGCTGTCTGCCGTTTCACTCCAACCGTTGAAAGAGCCTGAAACAGCAACGGAAACTGCATTCGGCGCCCACACCCTGAAAACGGTTTTTCCGTCATCTGTACGGTGTGCACCGAGAAATTCGTATGCTCTTGCATTGCTTCCCTCATGGAAAAGGTACATCGGAACACGGTATTCTTCTTTGACTGAATGTTCCATAATCAACCTGCCTCCATTTACGAATAATCATAATTATAGTTATATATGATACTATTTTAACACCTTTTTTTTAAGATTTCAAGCATTTTTTTGACCATATTGCAAGATAGAGTGCTAATATTTTTTGACTTAATTTGTAATATTTGCACAAACAGTAATTTATCAAGGTGATTAACTGATATCACGTAGGGACGCCCCTACGATTAAACATCCCGGCAAATTCTTTTTTCCCGCACAAAAAAATCAGGCAGGTTAATTCCTGCCTGACATATTATGCATTACTTTCCTGAAAAGCTTCTGTAGGGATACTGTTTTTCAACAACGGCAAAAACACCGTCAACAAACTTTTCAAGGATTTTGTCTGTGAAGCTCTTTTCTTCAGGTGCTTCACCGTTTGCAATCTTATAAAGAGCTTCAAGGTTTTCCATTGCTTCAAGGCTTTCGTCGTAATCAACAACTGTTTCGCCGAGGAGCTTTTCTGCCTTTTCGACAGCTGCTCTGAGCTCAGGATATTCATCAGCACCCTTACCTGCAAGAAGTGACTTTGACCAGTTCACAAGGTTTTCCATGTGTCTGCCGTCTCTTGCCTCGTTGAACTGAGGATACATTTCGGGATAGCTGTATACATCCTTGAAGTTATCATCATAGAGAAGCTTTATAATAAGATTGATAAGAGAATCGTTTCTGCCTGTTGCTTCATGGTTTCCGTTATAATAATAGAATGTATGGTCGGGAAGAAGACCTGTTGAAGCATCCACAACATTATGAGGATCTATATGGTTATGTGTGGGGTCTGAGCATGTACCGAAGCTGTTGCCCTGCTGAGCATAACCCTCGGGAAGAGTTTCACCGACTGCAGCTGCATGTGCACCCATTGAAGTTGAATCAAGGTCGATAACACCGTCTGCATTTATATCATCCCATGAGTCAACAATGGGATAAAGTGCGTAGTTATAATCAACGATATTGAATACTTCAACGCCCTTGGCAATTGCAGCAAGGATGTTCTTGTCTGAATTGAGCCTTGCCTTATGATAGGAATCAGCCTGACGGCGGATTTCAGCCTTGTCATCACCCATAAGATATTTCTCACGGACAACCTCATAATCCTTGTTCTTTGTGAAGCCCCAGATTGTTGTGATGTTGCCGAGATAATCATTTATAAGAGTATCAATGGCTCTGTCAAGGACATCCTGAAGCACTGTCTGAGGAAGAATACGCAGAGCAATTCTTACAAGCTTGCTTGTCATGTCATCGCCCATAAGACCGGGGATGAGATAGCCGTAAAGTGCCTCGGGGTCATCGATAAGACCGTTGACATAGATGTCGCTCATGATTGTTGTACCGTCAAGACAGGGAACAACATAGATAATTCTCTTGAAGGAATCAACAGCATCGGGATAGTATTCAAGAAGATTATTCATGATAACACCGCCCTGGCTGATGGGGACAATGTTTATCTTATCATGGCCTGTTTCTTCCTTTACCTGCTGAATAAGGTCATAAAGACCTGCAGTTATCTTGTCAAGGTTGCCGAATGAATTGAAGGAATAGTAATAGAAATGGTCTTCACCGGCTATATCAAGATAATCCTGAACGGGAACACAGCTGAGAATGTGCATCTGCTCAAGAGTAGTGCATTCAGCATAGCTTCCCTTGTAATGAACAGCATCAATGTTATATACGGGATTGCCGTTTTCGTCACATCTGAGCTTTTCACCGATAACACTGCCGAGAACATCAGCCACACCCTGTGCAAACTTACCGTCCTTGTCACTCTGTGTAAAGAGTGTTGTCACAAGAGGTGTAAGAAGTGTTTTTACTGCAGTATCAACAATAGTGTCCGTATCCTCCATAAAGAACGGTGCATCATAATCTTCATTAATCGTACCGTCTTCATTGTAAAGATATGTACTTGACTGCATAAGACCCGGCACAATGATTGTAGGTGCATTCGGGCAGTCACACGGTTCCTTGGCGGAACCGCTGACAGCGAATACAGACAGACTCATTATTGCACAGAGAACTATGCAGATTGTTTTTTTAATACTTTTCATTATATTCACTCCCTCAGGTGATTTATCAGTCATCCTGTGCTGCAGCCTTGACGATTTCATCAGGCACTGCTTCACCGTGTTTGACAAAGAGAATCATTAAAAGTGCAATAACAAATGCAACGGGGCTGTAATAGAACAGTGACATATAGGTTCCTGCGAACATTCTTATAAAGCCGTAGAGAATGGGAGAAGCAATCTGAGCTGAGAATGTTGCTGTGTAGTAATAACCTGTGAATGTACCGACCTTTTCGATACCGCCGATATCAAGAACAAGGGGAAGAGTGTTGACGGTGATGAACATGTTTGCTGCACCGCCGAGAACAAGAACGGGGAAGATAAGAATGCCGAGAACCTTTGTAATATCCTTGACTGTATCGGAAACATCCTGCATAGCCTCTGAGAATGTTGCAGGCTCTGTTTCAAGAACAGCATTGACAACGTTCATAACGCCTTCATGAAGAGCTGTCACATCGTTGCCTGTTGATTCAGCAACATACTTATCAAACTCAGCATAATTTGCATATGCAGAAACATCTGCACCTGTTTCAAGAGCATTGTAATATGCAATGTATCCGTCAACTGTGATGACATCGTCATCAGTAAGAGCAATACCGCTTTCCTTTGCATTGTCTGCAAGAACAGCATTGTAACCGTTTATCTGGTCATTGACTGCAATGTATGCATTGTTTACTGTTACATAATTGTTGATTGAAAGGTTCTTTGCACCGAGCATACCTACGAAACTGCCGAAGAAAATCATGAATGCTGCAAGGAATACGCAAAGACCTGCCATGATTGTCTTCTTTCTGCCGATTTTCTTACCGACCTTACCTGCGGGAAGAGCAGCAAGAGCAGAGAAAACAAGGAAGATAAGCATAAGCTTTGTAGCTTCTGATGTAATCTTATGAAGGATTTCCTGTGCAAAGAGTGAGAAGAAGGTTGTGATAGCGTTTGTACCGCAGAAGAGGAAGAAAAGACAGATAAGCATGAATACAAGACTCTTTCTCTCTGAGCCTGAAAGCACCATAGCCTTTCTTGCTTCTTTTTCAGCTTTCTTTGCTTCTTTTTCAGCTTTCTTTCTTGCTGCAGCATCGGCATAAGCGTTTGCTTCACCCTTGAGCTTAATGCTTGTATCCTGCTCCTTGACAAAGAAGAGAAGCACAAGCATGCCTGCAATCATAACGAGTGCGCCGATTGCAAAAACATAGGGGAATGAAAGTGATTCATTAGCTGTAATCTGAGCCTTTGTTGCACCTGTGAAAAGAGTGCAGAGTGAAATTGCAAGTGTACCTGCAACCATACCGACAGCACCGCCGAGACCGCCCATAAGGTTGATGACGGCATTACCTTCACTTCGCAGTGAGGGCGGTGTGAGGTCAGGCATCAGTGCGACAACGGGAGCTCTCCACAAGGACATGCTGAAAACAAAAAGGATAATGCAGAGCATTGTAAGGGGAAGAGAGCTTGTTTCGTTTGCAATTATGGGAATAAGGAAAAACAGAAGTGCTGAAATGGGGGCACAGCCGACAATGAAAGGACGGCGTTTGCCGAGCTTTGAATGACAGTTGTCTGAAAGCTTACCGAATGCGGGCTGGAAGATAACACCGAAGATATTATCGAATGTCATAATGAAACCGATAAACAACGGTACAAGAGTAAATCCGCCGCCTGCAAGAGCAACCTCCTCACCCTGAGCCTCAGCAAGCTTTGCAAGGATGGGAAGCTTTTCAACAAGATAATTACTCCATGAAGTAATTGTTGCGTTTGATGAAAGAAGTTTGTTGAGAATTTTTGTGATGTAAGGGTCATAAATAGCCCATGCAATTGATGTTGCGAGGAAACCGAAGCCTGTAAGTATAGTCTTCTTATAATCAAGCTTCATTGCATCGGACTTAGCTTTTTTTGCTGACATATTACACCTGTCCTTTCCGGGATAAAATAACGACATACAGAAATTATTATCTGTATCTTTGTTAATTATATCAATATGGTAAAAAATAGTCAACCGATTTTTGTATATTTCCTATATTATTTTTGTGAAAAAACATTAAACAGCTATTGCTTTTTTCCTGTTTATCATTTATAATAAAATAGATTAAAATCAATAAGGCGGTGAAAACTATGTCCGACAGCAATATTGCGGCAGCAGATAAAGACAGTGCTGTTGTCCTTAAAAACAGACGTTATGTCGGCAAAAGAGAATCTGTTGCTTATGTCCTTAACGACGCTGCTGCTTCAATGAATATTGATGACTTCAAAGAGCGTTACATATACGACGTCGTCAAAATTGATTTCGGCCTTCTTGCACTTCAGTCTTCCTTTTCAACTGTCTGGGATGCAATAAACGACACTTTTATAGGTGTCATTGTTGAAAAAACAAGAACACGATGGGGCAAATTCAAACCCTATGTTCTTCTGGGTGAAATTCCTCTTTCAATCCTCGGAATGTGGTATTGGCTCATTCCATTTATTTTCCCGAACACTCCCGGTGACTATCTGCCGAAGTTTATTTTCTTCTTTGCAATGTCACTCATTACGGAAACGGCTACAACATTTACTGCAGTTGCAAAGACAGGCTTCCTTTCAACCATAACCCCTGAGCCTATTGAACGATCGCGACTGATAGCCCTTGCAAACCTTGCCAGCCATGTCTGTGAAGATCTGCCGAAACAGATTTTCGGTATTTTCTATGACCTTGTAATCAATAAGGTAATCAAAGTTGAGCTTCCCAGACTCTTTGCAGTGTTCGGCATAGGCTGTTCCGCAATGTCCGTTATATTTGTCCTTTATTATTACATGCACAGTAAGGAACGAGTAAGGCAGACTATCAGCAAGCCTACAGTCAAGCAGTCGCTGAAATCAGTCATCAACAACAAGCCTATGCTTATCTGCCTGATTTCAAACTTCCTTTCAGGTTTCTCAATAGGCAAGAGCCGTACAAACTTCTATGTTGATGTTATCGGCTCAATCACATGGAAAACAATTGTAGGTATTCCCGCATTCCCCGTCAAATTCATCAGCTACAGCTTTGTTGAACCCCTCAGAAAGAGATTTTCAACAAAAGCTCTCTGGATTTTTGAAGATGCATGGACAGACATGCTGTGGCTTACCGTTTTCGGCATAGGCTCTATCAACAAGAATTTCATGAGAAAAGGCGTAATCCTTCCCCTCATGGGTCTTGAAGAAATATTTGAAATGTGTGTTTACGGTCTCAGACGAGTCATTCCCGCTGAAATCAGCAACGAATCAATGGACTATTGTGAATGGAAAAACGGCTACCGTTCAGAGGCAATGACAGGCGTTACGATGTCAACAATCAGCAAAATCCAGCAGGCTGTCATGAGCTTTGTAACAAACCTTGTAATGGATAAAATCGGTTACATTCAGGGTAAGGAAGTCGGCACACAGACTGATATGACAAAATGGTGGATATTTGCCCTCGGTACAGGTATTCCCATCATCACATCGAGCCTTGGTATTATTCCCAAGTTCTTCTATCCTCTTTCAGCTAAAGTCAGAAATCAGATGTATAAAGACCTGTTTGAAAGAAGAAAAGAAAAAGCAGAATTCATGCAGAATGCATCTGCAGAAGAAATTGCAGAATACACAAAAACAGAAATCAAAGATTAATGAAAAGGGGTCTGAAAAGACCCTTTTTTATTATTATTTTCTATTTTTATATTGAATACTTTGGCACGGTGTAGTATAATTATACGATGTAAAAGTATATAAAAGCCGTAAAGGCATGAAAGGAAGTTTTGATTATGGCTTTACCGATAGCAGTTCAGTTTTATTCAGTAAGAGATGAGGCTGAAAAGGACTTTTTCGGAACACTTAAAAAAATCAAGGACATGGGTTATGCAGGTGTTGAATTTGCAGGACTTTTCGGCAATGCTCCCGAAAAAATCAGGGATTATTGTAAAGAAATCGGCCTCACACCCGTTTCTGCACATGTACCTCTTGACGATATGATTGCCGACACAAAAGGCACTCTTGAGGCTTATAAAACAATCGGCTGTGAATATGTTGCAGTCCCCTACATAACAGAAGAAAGACGCCCCGGTGCAGAGAAGTGGGACGAAACAGTTGCAGCAATCAAAGAAATCGGTGCTGTTGCAAAGGATATGGGACTTACACTCCTCTACCACAACCACGATTTTGAATTTGTAAAAATTGACGGTGAATACGGTCTTGATGTGCTTTACAACACAGTCCCTGCTGACCTTCTCCAGACAGAGCTTGACACATGCTGGGTAAATGTAGGCGGTGAAGTACCTGCTGAATACATTCTCAAGTACACAGGCAGAGCACCCGTTGTGCATCTCAAGGACTTCGTTATGAAGGGCAAAGACAAGCCTCAGAAGCTCTATGAGCTTATCGGCATTGAAGACGACACAGAAAGTGCATCAGAAGATGATTTCAGCTTCAAGCCCGTCGGCTACGGTGTTCAGGACTTCCCCGCAATTCTTGAAGCATCTGAAAAAGCAGGCGCAAAGTGGGTTGTTGTTGAACAGGATTCACCCGACAAGGGCAACACACCTCTTAATGCTGTAAAAATGAGCATTGATTATCTTAAAAAACTCGGCTGGTAAGGAGAAATACACAAAATGGAACAGAAAACTTGCAGAATCGGTTGCATCGGTATGGGCGGCAGAGGCAGAGGCATGATGGAAATGCTCATGAGCGTTCCCGGAGTAATTGTCCCCGCAGTATGCGACCTTGTTGAAGAAAGAATTGACAACGGTATCAAATCAGTTAAAGAAAGAAACAACGGTGAATATGAAGTTCACGGTTATTCAGATTATAAAACAATGTTCGAGATGGAAGACCTCGATGCTGTCTATGTTGCAACAACATGGATAACACACATCCACATTGCAATTGACGCAATGAAAGCCGGTCTTCATGTAGGTCTTGAAGTAGGCGGTGCCGCTTCAATCGACGAATGCTTCCAGCTTGTAAGAACAAGCGAAGAAACAGGCAAATTCTGTATGCTTATGGAAAACTGCTGCTACGACCGTAAGGAAATGGCAACACTCAACATGGTAAAGCAGGGCATTTTCGGTGAAATCATTCACTGTGAAGGCGGTTACAGACATGACCTTCGTGATGAAATTGTTCTCGGCAGAGAAAATATTCACGGCAGACTTGTAAACTTCATGCACAGAAACGGAGAGCTTTATCCCACACATGAAATCGGTCCCATCGCAAAGGTTCTTGACATCAACAGAGGCAACAGATTCGTTTCTCTCGTTTCAATGTCCTCAAAGTCAAAGGGTCTTAACGAATGGATAAAGAACAACAAGGGCACAGATTACGACCTTTACGGCTACGACTGGTGCTGCGGTGACATCACCACAACAATAATCAAGTGTGCAAACGGCGAAACAATCACAATCAATCACGACTGCTGTCTTCCCAGACCTTATTCAAGAGAATTTATGGTTCAGGGCACAAAGGGTCTTATCAAGGAAGTTGAATCTGCAGTAGGTGACGATGCTGTTATCTATCTTGACGGCATTTCAGAAGAAGCTCACAGCTGGGAATACTTCAATGAAAAGTACAGAGCAAAATATGAGCATCCCCTCTGGAGAGAAGATGACACAGTCAACTTTGTAGGCGGTCACGGCGGTATGGACTACCTTATCCTTGCAGCATTTGCAGAAAGTGTTCAGCTTGATGCAAAGCCTCCCATTGATGTTTACGACACAGCAACATGGATGGTTATCACAGCTCTCTCAGAAGAAAGCGTTGCAAAGGGCGGCGCACCCGTAACATTCCCCGACTTCACAGACGGCAAGTGGGTTGAAAGAGAGCCTTACAGAAGAGGCAGATACTGTCTTGACGAAATCTGTCTTGACTACTTTGAAGGAGAAGAAAAATGAGTTATTACATAGGTATTGACGGCGGCGGCACAAAAACCGCATATGCCCTTTTTGACGAAAACAAAAACATGCTTTCCATGGTAAAAACAAAGGGAAGCAATCACGAAAACCTTGAAGGCTCATTCGATGAAGCAACAGACATCATCATGGAAGGCGTAAACAACCTTCTTAAAGAAAACAACCTCACGGTTGATGATATTGAAGGCGTTCTTATGGGACTTGCAGGCATCGACCATCCTTTCCAGCACGATGCAACAGCAGAACTGCTTGCAAAGAAAGGTCTTAAGAATTTCAGAATCTATAACGACGGATTTATCGTAACAAAAGCAGGTTCACCCGACGGTAAGGGTATCGGCTACAACTGCGGTACAGGTACTTGCTGTAATTCAATCGACTCAGACGGGAATATGCTTCAGGTAGGCGGTTTCGGCATTCTTTCAGGCGATGCAGGTAACGGTTACTGGATTGCTGAGCAGACATTTGCCGCAATTTATTCAGACATCTGCCTTAAGGCAAACGAAACAATGATGACTGAGATTTTCTGCAAGAAAGTCGGCATTGAAGCTACTGCAGCAGACTATCTCCCCTGCGTTACAAAGTTTGAAGAAACTGAAAGAGAACAGTATTGTATGTATCTCACAGACACATTCTTTGAAGCCGCAAACAAGGGCGACAAGGTAGCTCTTGAAATCACAGAAGCAATGGCTGAAAAGGGTTCTGACTACATCTGTGCTCACCTTAAAATGCAGAATTTCAAAGAAGACACAGTAAATGTTGTTCTTTCAGGTTCAATGAATGTTAAAATGCCCAATGAAATCTATCTTGCCGCACTCAAAGAAAAGTGCGAAGCAAAGAGCGGCAGAAAACTCAATTTTATCAAGCTCACAGCCGCACCCGTAACAGGATGCATCAACTGGCTTCTTGAAGACAAATAAGAAAGGAAGTATATATAATGAAAGAAATTAATGTTACCGTAATCGGTTCAGGTTCTACATACTGCCCCGAGCTTGTTGACGGTTTCCTTCAGAGACAGGATTCACTCAAGCTCAAAAGACTTGTCCTTATGGACATCGACGAAAGAAAAAGAACAATCGTAGGCAACCTCTGCGTACGTATGATCAAGAATGCAGGTATCGACTGCGAGGTTGTTATGACAGACGACCTTGATATGGCTCTTCAGGGTGCAGACTTCGTTGTTACACAGATTCGTGTAGGTAAGCTCCATTGCCGTTATCTTGACGAGCAGATTCCCGTCAAGTATGACCTTATCGGTCAGGAAACAACAGGTATTGGCGGCTTCTTCAAGGCTCTTCGTACAATCCCCGTTATCGGCAACATCTGTAAGAAGATTGAAGAAATCTGCCCCGATGCATGGCTTATCAACTTCACAAATCCCTCAGGTATCGTTACAGACTATGTTCTTAACAACACAAATGTCAAGTGCATCGGTCTTTGCAACGTACCCATCGATATGATTGACGATGCAAAGGAAGCTGTCGGCGAAGATGCAGAAATCACATATCTCGGACTTAACCATCTCAGCTGGATCACATCAGTTATGAAAGACGGCGAAGAAAAGCTCTACGACCTCTTTGACGAAGGCTATGCTCCCAAGGTTATGGCTAACATCAAGGATGACGGCTTCGACATCGGCTGTCTTAAGGCTGTAGGCGGTATCCCCTCATCATATCTTCAGTATTACTACTGCCGTGATGCAAAGCTCGACCACCTCATGACAGACGAAAAGAGCCGTGCACAGGTTTGTATGGAAATCGAAGAAGATCTTCTTAAGCTCTATCAGAACGAGGAAATCGTTACAAAGCCTGCACTTCTCGACAAGCGTGGCGGACACAAGTATTCACTTGCAGCATGCTCACTTATCGATTCAATTGCAAACGACAAGAACGATGTTCATGTTGTCAACATCCTCAACAACGGCACACTTCCCTTTATGAACGACGACGATGTTGTTGAAATCGCAGCTAAGATAGGTGCAGACGGTGCAAAGCCCGTTCCCGTAAGAAAGACATGGAACAGACACATGGAAGGTCTTATGAAGGTTGTCAAGGAGTACGAAAAGTACACTGTTGAAGCTGCTATGAACGGCGACGACGATGCAGCTATGAACGCTCTTATGATTCATCCCCTTGTCGGTGACTACAAGAGAGCAAAGGCTTGCTACTACGAAATGAAACAGGCTCATATGGACTTCCTTCCCCAGTTCTTCAAGAAATAATGCAGAATTAATGCAAAATTCATAATGCACAATGCATAATTTAAGCAGTCACTACCAAACGGTGGTGACTGCTTGTTTTAATCAGCACGATTATTCAATCACTTCAAATGTCTGTAACATCTGAGCAAACCTGACACCATGACCTTCCTGTGCTTCTCCGAAATAACGGGCAGTTATCAAAAATGCACCATTTTCCCCTGCACTGAAAATACTGACTTTGCCGCATACAGAATTCCATTCATCCCCTGCAGAAAAATCAAAACATACAGCATCAGTTCCATACAAATCATAAATTTCCGACACATATGCCCATTCCGAGCACATCTCATTTCTTACGGCATCTGCCAGCATTTCCGGTTTCACATCAGGAATAAACTTAATTTCCATTTCACAAACAGGCAGATTATCACCTGAAATATATCGGATATATGTAACATTATTTTCTTCAACCATAGTATACATTTCTGAATCATAATATATTACAAATCCGGGAGAAGATAGCTCGTCATTTTCCTGTGTTGAAGCCTCCTGCACGGCAGGCATATGCGTCATAATTTCTGTTTCACCTTCAATATAGACAACAACGTCCTTTGGAGGGAATAAACTTTCAACAAATTCAATGACATTTTCTTTTATTGTTGAAAATGCGGCAACACCGAGCGGTGTCTGAGAAAACATTAAAACAAAAACAACAGCAAGCACTGCGGCAATCCAACCATATCGGAATGATTTTATATTTTTACGGGATGGAACTGCATCGTCAATATACTCATCCTCAACATTGCCTATTGAATTTATAAGCTGTTCAATATTCATATTCAAAAATACTCCTTTTCCAATATTGTTTTCAGCTGATTCCGAGACCGCAATAACGACATTTTTACTTTACTTTGAGACATACTGTTTTCTGCAGCTATTTCTTTAACAGAGCAGAAATACCAATATCTGCGAATAAAAATTCTGCGTTGTTCATCTGAAATCTGCTTCAAAAATTCATTGATAATTTCCGTCAAAACAATCTCATCAATATGCTTTTCAATATCATTTGAAAATACAATACAATCAGCCAATTCTTCAGAAACTTCCTTAACTCTTCCTCCACGCTTTTCAGTATTTTTTCTGCGGTACATATCAAGAGCTAATCTTCTTGTAATTTTGCCGATGAATGCAGAAAGTCGCGTCGGATGATGCGGTGGAATACAATTCCATGTTTGAAGATATGTATCATTAACACATTCTTCGCTGTCTTCCCGGTTATTCAAAATATTCATAGCCACAGAAAAACAATATTTTCCATATTTCGTTTTTGTTTGCACAACAGCACTCTCAGATCTCTCTAAAAAAAGCTGAACGATTTGCTCATCAGTCATAAGTTTCTCCTTTCTTTTTTTGATAAGGCCTTTCATTAATACAGACGCAATTCAAATAATATCGGTCACAAAAAATTTAATAAAAGCCACGGATTTTGTTCCGTGACTTGACAAATTCATAAAATTAGTATAGAATGTAATCAAGAGGTAACCGTAAAAAGCGGTTAGCCGGAAATGTCAATTTTTTTAGAAATCAACCGTCCCTGTGGCCAAACAGTAGGGCGGTTATTTCTTTATGATCTTAATTGCTTCAGATAATGCAACTACAATAAGTAATACAATAATCAAAGTTGTAAGATCCATCTGCAACACCTCCTTTCGGAGAGTGTGCTAACCGCTTCTGTCGCCTCTTGACTACAGCATTTATTATATATTCCATGTCGTTTTTTGTCAACTGAAATTATCAATAAGCTTTTTACTGAAAAAAAATGCAAAAACTTGCAAAAATTTTCAGTGGGATTGACTTTTTTAGTAATTAAGTCTATAAATATAAATGGTGATATTTATGTTATTCAAATGGACAGATTATACTACTTCAATGACCTTTGTTGAAGACTGGCTTGACGATGAAGCTGTCAGAGTGACAGGTCTTGATGACGGATTCCGTGACTTCTACGAATACTGGGCAAATGAAAACATACCCGGCACAAATTACTGGTGCAAGGTGGTTTCTGAAAACGGCATGCCCTTTGCCGTCATTACAATCGGCAAAGATGAAAACAGATTTATCTTTATGGAATTTGTAATTGCTCCCGATATGAGAAATCAGGGCAAAGGTACTCTTATTTTAAAAGAACTGCTGAAAGAGAGTAAAATTATACTCGGGCAGGAAATTGAATCAGCCGAAGCAGTGATTTTTCCGAGCAATCCCGCATCACAAAAGGCTTTTGGAAAAGCAGGGTTTGTTTTTAGCCATGCAGATGAAGACGGTGATGCTTTTTATTATGTTTTCGGGAAATAAAAATAAGCCACGGATTTTGTTCCGTGACTTGACAAATTCATAAAATTAGTATAGAATGTAATCAAGAGGTAACCGTAAAAAGCGGTTAGCCAATTAAACGTTTATTATTATGATAACCGTCCTGGAGCCAACAGGGCGGTTATTTCTTTCTGATGGTTATTGTGATTGATTTTGTTTCTTTATTAAGTACATAAAAAAGTAAACACAATACAATCTTCATCATTAGAGCATCACCTCGCTTTCGCTTGGTGTGCTAACCGCTTCTGTCGCCTCTTGACTACAGCATTTATTATATATTCCATGTCGTATTTTGTCAACAGACTTTATTGACACATTGTTGTTCTTTGTGTTATCATAAACCTATCAAAATCAAAGGAGCGTTAATATGTCACTTCTTACATACAACAAAGATAAATTTTATCTTGATGACAAGGAATTTACCATAATTTCAGGTGCGATGCACTATTTCCGTATTCCCCGTGAATACTGGTACGACAGACTTTTAAAGCTCAAGGAATGCGGCTTCAACACCGTTGAAACCTACACCTGCTGGAATCTTCACGAGCCAGAAGAGGGTGTGTTTGATTTTTCAGGCATGCTCGACCTTGAAGCATATATCGAAATTGCTCAGGAATTAGGTCTTTATGTTATTCTCAGACCCGGTCCGTACATCTGCGCTGAATGGGAATTCGGCGGACTTCCCGCATGGCTTCTTAATTACAAAGATATGGAAATCCGTTGCAACGATGACCTTTACATTTCAAAAGTTGCCCGTTATATGAAAGAACTTCTCGGCAGAATCAGAAAATACCTTTCCACCAACGGCGGAAACATCATTATGATGCAGATTGAGAATGAATACGGCTCATACGGTAACGACCACGAATATATGCAGAGAATTGCCGACATTTACAAAGAAAACGGCATTGACTGTATGCTTTTCACATCTGACGGTGCGACATATTTCATGCTCGGCGGCGGAACTCTGCCCGACTACCCCTGTGTTGCAAACTTCGGTTCAAGACCCGACGAAAACTTCAAAGTGCTTGATGATTTCAGACCCAATCAGCCGAGAATGTGCGGTGAATACTGGTGCGGATGGTTCGACCATTGGTATGACATTCACCACACCCGTGAACCCGAAGAGCTTGCAGGTCTTTTCAATGACATGCTTGAAGCAGGTGCATCACTCAATTTCTATATGTTCCACGGCGGTACAAATTTCGGCTTTATGAACGGTGCAAATCACTATGAATTCTACGAGCCCACAATCACAAGCTATGACTACAACGCATTGCTTTCCGAAGCCGGTGACATCACTCCCGCTTACCTTGCAGTCAGAAAGATTGTTGAAAAGTTTAACGGCGAGCCTCTGCCCCCTCTCACAGTCAAGAATTCAGAGAAAAAGGCATACGGCAAGCTTGAACTGACTGAAAGAGCATCAATTTTTGAATCTCTTCCCTATATTTCAAAGCCTGTTCACACCGCTGCACCTAAGTTCATGGAAGACATCGGGCAATATTACGGCTTTACGATGTATTCAACCGAGCTTGAAGGTCCCCGTGAAGACTGGGAACTTGGTTTCAATGCCGTTCACGACAGAGCAGTTGTCTATGTTGACGGCGAATTCAAGGGAATTTATGAACGCACAAGGCGTGACGACAAAATCAGAATCCCCCTTGAAAAAGGAGAAAAGAAAAAGCTCGATATTCTCTGCGAAAACATGGGCAGAGTCAACTACGGCAACCATATGCCTGACAGAAAAGGCTTGCGTGGCATCCGTTTCGGTCTGCAGTACCATTTCGGATGGGATATGTATCCCCTGCCTATGAAAGACCTGTCAGCCGTTCCTTTCAAGGAAGAAAAGGGCGATGTAAAGGTTGCATCATTCCTCAGAGGATTCCTCGATATTGAAGGTACCCCCTGTGACACATTCATAAGACTTGACGGCTTCCACAAGGGTATCGTTATTGTAAACGGCTTCAACCTCGGCAGATACTACAACGATGCAGGCCCTCAGAAGACACTCTATGTTCCCGCACCTATGCTCAAAGAGGGCAGAAACGAAGTTATCGTATTTGAAACAGACGGTGCAGAAAGCATTACTGTTGAATTTGTTGATGTACCGGAACTTGGTTAAACAAAAAATTGTCGGGATCTTGCCCGACAATTTTTGTTTTTACTCATCCAATCCCATAACCTCAAGAGGGTCGCAGATTATGTCATTTACTGCGATTTCAAGATGAAGATGGGGAAATTCCGCATCTGTTTCGCCCGGGATTGCACTCAGCTTTCCGAGGACATCGCATTTGTCAACAATTATACCCCGTTTAATGACTTCATCAGCAATAACACCGCAATAAGTTGCAACAACTCCGCCGCCATGGTCAACCACGACCGTGGCGCCCATTATTTCATCATCATAAACATCACGGATTATTCCGTCGGCGATTGCCTTGACGCTGTCACCGTATGCACCGTTGAAGTCAACACCGTTATGTGTACGCCAGTCACCCATGATTGAGTTGTAGACAGGCACTCCCATGCTGTAATCATTGCCCATGTCTGTGCCCAGAGGCAGACTGTATGATGCAGGAGCACTCCGTGTTGTGGGCTCCTCAGTCAGGGGCTCTGTCTGTTCAGCCGTTGTCATTTCTGTTGCGGGAACGATAATTGTTTCGTAAATTCTGTTGTCGGGCACTCCTGTAACCTTTGCTTCAACAACCTGTGTTTCACCTGCTGTCGTTGTTTCGGTTTTCTGTGGCTTTGTGTCATTGTTATTTGTGACTGCAAGGGCAAGCAGTACTACGAAAACCGAACACAGTCCCACAGCTATCGAGTACTTTTTGATTTTCGGATTCAGCTCCATATTTTCATTCATATCAATCTACCTTCCTAAAAAAATGTTCATCTGTATTTTGGACATTCAGGAAAGTTTTATTCACTGACAAAATAAAAAAAGCAGTAGCCTGAGCTACTGCTTAAATTTTTGAATTTGTAATTATGCTTCCTTCTTCTTGCTGAGAACGATGAATGCACCTGCTGCAACTGCGCATACTGCGAAAGCTGAGAGCATACCGTTGTCACCTGTCTGAGGAATCTTGTTGTTGTTTCCTGTTGAAGGAGCTGTTGTAGGAGCAGCTGTTGTGGGAGCAGCTGTTGTTGTTTCGCCTGAAGCAGCTGTTGTTGCAGCTGTTGTGGGAGCAGCTGTTGTAGCTTCTCCGCCGCCACCGCCGAGACCGCCGAGGAGTGAACCGATGTCAAGACCGCCGAGGATGTCTGTAAGACCGCCGAGATCTATATCACCGAGGAGACCTGTGAGCATGCTAGGATCAAGACCTTCGAAAAGACCTGTGATAGCGCCGAGATCAAGACCGTCAAGAGCACCTGTAACAGCGCTGAGATCCATGCCTGCGAACATATCTGTAATTGATGCGGGATCAAAATCTGCAAATGCTGCTGAGATTTCGCCTGACTCTGTTTCTGCTGCAAATGATGTTACAGAAAGAGAAAGAGCAAGCACGAGAGCCATAAGAACTGCGAATAATTTTTTCATAACCAAAACAATCCTTTCACGAAAAAAGATTTAATAATTTACTGAAGCAGGATATACTTCCATTACTATGCTAATAATACTCCAACTTTATAATTTTGTCAATCGTTAAAACAAAATTAATAAATTTTCGTCATTTTATAATAAACGGGGAATGCATTTTTCAACAATGCATACAAAATTGACAAAAGAAAAGCTAAGGATTAACATGCTATACTTCTCTTATATTTTACTTATTTATTTAATGGATGTCAAGAATATTAACAAAGTGTTATAAAAACTTAATAAAAAGAGAACATTGAGGTAACAATATAATGTGAAAGGAGAATTAACTATGGAAACTTACGATAAAAAGGGCAAAAAAATTAAAAAGCATTACCCCGAGGAGCAGAGACAGATATGGAACTGCACCGACGGTAACGGAATTGTGAGCGATGTTCTGGGCAGTTATTCAGGTGCCGATGATAAGGATGAATACCCCGTGCAGGATGCGGATGACCTGTAAACAGTAATTTGTCGAACCAATTAACAATGTACAATGTACAATTTACAATCGTGCAGATGTAGCGATACAGGCGGTTTTTTGTAAATCATTGTACATTGTAAATTGTAAATTGTTCATTGATAAATTCTGATTTATCCGTATGTTAAATTACTGTTTTTCCTTGCATTTTCCGTCAATTGTAATATAATGGTATATATTAATTCAGATAAAGGTGTTATTATGGATTTGAAATTATTATGCAGTCTTCTGACGGAAGGTGCAGGTGTTTCCGGTGCCTGCCATGTTCTGAAAAAGGCTGAAGAGCTTCTTGGTGAATATGCGTCTGTCAGGACAGATGCTCTCGGCAGTATAATCGGCACTGTAGGTGAGGGAAAAACTCATATTATGCTTGATGCCCATCTTGACAGAATAGGTCTGATTGTCACATCTGTTGATGAATCAGGCTTCCTGAGAGTTGACAAGTGCGGCGGCACGGATGTCCGTGTGCTGTCGGCAGCAGAAGTCACAGTATGGGGTAAGGAGCCCGTCTACGGTGTTATCACAAGTACCCCTCCTCATCTTTCAAAGGATGACGATGAAAACAAGGCTCCCTCTTTTGACAGTATTTTTGTCGATACGGGGCTTCCCTATGATAAGCTGAAAAAAATCGTTTCCGCGGGCGACAGAATAACAATAGATGCTCCTGTCCGTTCACTTGTCGGCACAAGAATCACAGGTGCCGCCCTCGATGACAGAATCGGCATGGCTGCTCTTATAAGAGTCCTTGATATAATCAGGGAAAAAAATCCTCCTGTAAAGGTCAGTGTTGTTTTCTCCGTTCAGGAAGAAACAACCGAAGCAGGCGGCAGAACAACAGCCTTCGGTCTTTATCCTGACGAGGCAATTGCTGTTGATGTCAGCTTCGGCACCGCTCCGGGTGTGTCAGAGCAGGAAGCAGGCAAGCTCGGTGATGGTGCAATGATATGCATTTCTCCCTCTCTTTCACAGAAAATGAGCGAGGACCTGATTGGTATTGCAAATGAAAAAGGCATTAAATATCAGACAGAAATCTGTCCCTCACAGACAGGCACAAATGCCGATGTTATTTCCGTTGCAAAGGACGGAGTCAGAACAGGACTTGTTTCAATTCCTCTTCGCAACATGCATACTCAGGCAGAGGTTGCAGACCTTGACGACGTTGAAGCCGTTGCTCAGGTCATTGCTCAGTACATCATAAAGAAAGGGGAGGAAAACAATGCTTGACACGGTAAAAGAGCTTTCTCTCCTTTGCGGAACCTCGGGCAGAGAAACAAAAATCAGGGAATATATCATTTCAAGAATTGACGGCAGATGCGAATGGCATGAAGACGCTCTCGGCAATATAATTGCCTTTAAAAAGGGCAGAAAGCCTGCTTCACATAAGGTTATGCTCGATGCTCACATGGATGAAGTGGGCGTTATTGCAACATTCATCAATTCAGACGGCACAGTCAGGTTTTCACCCGTGGGCGGAATCAGCACAAAGGTTCTTCTTGCAAGACAGATAGTTTTTGATAACGGCACTGTCGGTGTTGTAGGAATAAAGCCCATCCACCTTTCAAAGGGTGACGAAAGGACAAAAATTCCTGCTGCTGATTCACTTTATATTGATATCGGTGCATCCTCAAAGGAAGAAGCTTCAGAATATGTAAAAATCGGTGATACGGGTGTGTTCCTGTCCGATTACAGAGAATTCGGCGACCACAGAATCAAGGGTAAAGCACTTGATGACCGTGCAGGCTGTGCTGTTCTTCTCGATATGATCAATTCGGATCTGCCCTGCGATGCTTATTTCTCATTTTCCGTTCAGGAGGAAATCGGTCTCAGAGGCGCTGCAACATCGGCATACGGCATTGACCCCGAATATGCGATTGTCCTTGAAACCACTACAGCTGCAGACCTTATTGATGTTCCCGAGCATAAAAAAGTCTGCATTCTAGGCAACGGTGCTGCAGTTTCATTTATGGACAGAAGCACCCTTTACAGCAAGGAGCTTTTTGACACAGCCTTCAGGCTTGCAGGTGAAAAGGGCATAAAGGTACAGCCAAAAACAGTTGTTGCAGGCGGCAACAATGCAGGTGCAATCCACAAAGCAAGGGCAGGAATAAAGACAATAACGGTAAATGTGCCCTGCAGATATCTTCATTCAGCCTCATGCGTATGCGATACAAGGGATATTGAAAGTGTCAGACAGCTTGCAGAGGCACTCCTCGGAGAGCTTGCAGAATGATACGGCTGCTGACTGAAGACAGAATAAATGATTTTACCCGTTTCTGTGAAAAACGGCTGACGGGTGCTGTCATCTACACAAGATTTCTTACCTACGGTCTGTATTCGGGTGATGTGTTTTTCTGGTATTCGGAGGATGAAGAGGGCAACGTAAAGGGCGTATTTTCAATGCTTGACGGCATACTTCTTGCCTGTACGGAAGAAACTGATGAAGAAGAAATCACTCTTTTTGCCCGTACTGTCGGTGCTATGAGCGTTACATACGGAAAAGCCCTGTATACACTCAAATATACAGGCAGCAACTGTGTATATTCCGAAGAGGATGTCAGCGGTGAAAACATAAAGGATGTCTTTGATGTTATCTTTGAGGCTGACGCCTGCAGAAAAGATTTTTTTGAACGCTGGTACACGGATGCTTCCCACAAAATCCGTCACGGGCTCATTCACGGCAAATGCATTTATGCAGACGGAATATGTGTCAGTGTTGCACTTACAAGCGGTGAAACAGACTCACTTGCAGTTATTTCCTCCGTTGCAACACGGGAGAAATACAGAAAAAAGGGCTTCGGTGAAAGGGTTGTTCTGTCTCTTGCTCAGTCCCTCGGAAAAGAAATATACCTCATGACAGACAATGAAAAAACAAAAAGCTGGTATGAAAAAACCGGCTTTTCGGTTTTGTAAATTTGCCTTTACATCACTTTACTTTTTATGCTATTATGATATAAATAAAATCCGGAAGGATGATTTTAATGGAAATAAAGGTTTTGTCATCACTTGCAAAGGTTTTCTGCAATGAAATATGCGGAGAATACGAAATTGATACACTCAGCTGTCTTAAAAAAGAGAGAACATCGTTTCTTGTTGCAGTAAAGCCTGAAAAGGATACTCAGGCAGAGTTCCTGACAGACTGCAGGAATCTTAAAATATATAAAATCATGTTTGTGCCTGCAGAGTATCTTGCTCCCGACGACCGTGACGATTACTTTATAAGAAACGCAATGAAGGGCTACTATCCCGATGTGCTTGTTCCTCTTGACGGTGCAGTCTGCCTTAAAGAAAATGAATGGACTGCCGTATGGTGCGAATACACGGCAGATGATGAAAAGGAAGTTTCCGTTACAGTCAAGACTGCAGAAAAAACACAGACGGTTTCTCTTAAAACGGAAATTGCATCTGCATCACTCGATGAGCAGACTCTCATCTGTACACATTGGTTCCATGCTGACTGTCTTGCAGACTTCTATAATGTTCCCGTATGGAGTGAGGAACACTGGAAATACATAGAGAATTTTATGAAAGCCGCAAATGCACACGGCATCAATTTTATTCTCACTCCGCTATTCACACCTCCTCTTGATACTGAAGTGGGCGGTGAAAGAACAACAGTACAGCTTGTTGATGTAAAAAGACATAATTATCAGTATACATTCGGCTTTGATAAACTGAAAAGATGGATTGACCTTGCATTCAGCTGCGGAATGAAATATATTGAATTTTCACATCTTTATACTCAGTGGGGAGCTGCACACGCACCTAAGATTATGGCTGAAACAACAGACGGCTATAAGCGTATTTTCGGTTGGGAGACAAATGCCCACGGCAAGAGATACGAGGAATTCCTCCGTCAGTTTGCAAAGGCTCTTATTGAATTCATTGACAATGAGGGTATCCGAGACAAGGTAATGTTCCACACATCGGATGAGCCCTCAACAGAGAATATCTTTAAATACAGAAAATCAGCAAAGCTTATGAAAGAGCTTTTCGGCGATTTTAAAACGATTGACGCCCTTTCATCCTATATTTTCTACAAGACGGGGCTTATCAGGACTCCCGTGCCCGGTATTGAGCATATTGAGGATTTTGCAGGCAAGGTGCCTGAGCTGTGGACTTATTACTGCTGCGGCCCCTGCAGGGAAAACATGCCCAACAGATTCTTTGCGATGCCCTCTCTGAGAAACAGAATTCTCGGCTTTATCATGTATAAATACGATGTCAGGGGCTTCCTGCACTGGGGTCTCAATTTCTATAATACTCAGTATTCAAAGTTGCATATCAATCCCTTTGAGGTGACAGATGCAGGCGGAAAATTCCCTGCAGGCGACTCCTTTGAGCTTTACCCTGCAGATGACGGCACTGCTTATACATCACTGCGCTTCAAGGTTTTCTATGATGCAATTCAGGACTTTGAAGCACTCCGTCTTCTTGAGAAGAAAATCGGCAGAGAAAAGACACTTGAAATTCTTGATGAGGGGCTTGATACACCCATTGACAATAAGCATTATCCTCACAGTGAAGAGTGGCTTATTGAAAAGAGAAGACAAATTAATTCATTACTGTAAGGTGATTTTATGTTGCTGACAAATCCCTGTGTTTTTGCGGCAGGAGATACATATCAGATATTTGTCCCCGTAAAAAAAGAATCCGTTATGTGGGTTAAAATCGGTGATAAGTGTTATTACGATGAAGCAAACGGTGTGCTCAGGTCGCTTTCAAGAGTGCACAGGATAACCGTACCTGTGAAAGCCCTTGATGAGGCAAAGAAATACACCGTCTGCAATCAGGAAATCAAAGGCAGACGGAAGGCATATTTCAACAAAATGAAGCCCTTGGAGGAGTATGAGTATGCTTTCACTCCCGTAACGGGTGACGAAGTGAGATGCTATCACATTTCCGACACTCACAACAGAGTCGAGGAGCCCGTAAAGGCTGCAGAAGAATTCGGAAAGATTGATTTTCTTATTCTCAACGGCGATGTGCCCAATCACTGCGGAAATATAAAGTATTTCAACAGCATTTATGAGATTGTCGGCAGAATAACGGGAGGTAACATTCCTGCAGTTTTTGTCAGAGGCAATCACGATATAAGGGGAAGCTATGCAGAGATTTTCGGTGATTATATACCCACCGTTGACGGCAACACCTTCTTCACCTTCAGAGTCGGCAATATATGGGGTCTTGCCCTTGACTGCGGTGAGGACAAGCCCGACACAAACCCCGAATACGGCGAAACGATATGCTGTCATTATTTCCGTGAAAGGGAAACTCAGTTCATTGAAAGGGTTGCAGACTGCGACTGCCACAAGGACGAAACAATAATGAAAAAAATCATTGTTGTTCATAACCCTTTCACCATGCAGTATAAAGAGCCCTTCAATATTGAAGAGGAAATGTTCACCCACTGGGCGAGGGTGATAAAAGAAAAAATAAAGCCCGACCTTATGCTCTGCGGTCACCTGCACAGAACGGGAATTCATCCCGTGGGTGGTGACATTGATGTTTTCGGACAGCCATGTACCGTTGTTGTCGGCTCAAAGCCCGATGATAATTATTTCAAAGGCGTAGGGTATATTTTCAGAAAGGATAAAACAGATGTGATCTTCACCGATTCAGACGGAAAGCGTGAAGAGTTCACGGTTGATTGAAAGGATATATATGGATAATCAGTTTTTTAAGTTTGACGACAGACTCAATAATGCGGCAAAGGAAGCTCTTGAAAAAGCAAAGGGTGCATTTGCACGTATTGATGAAATGACAGAATACAATCAGCACAAGGTGCTTTCTGCATTTATTGAAAACAGAGTCAGTGAAACACAGCTCTGGGGTACAACCGGCTACGGCTACGGTGACTCGGGCAGAGAGCTTGCAGACAAAATTGTTGCGGATGTTTTCGGTGCAGAGGATGCGATAATCCGTTATTCAATCGCATGCGGTACACATGCTCTGGGTATTGCGCTGTTTTCACTTCTCCGTCCCGGTGACAATATGCTCTGCATCACGGGCAGACCATATGATACAATCTGTCCCGTTATAGGCATGGACGGTAAAAACGGTCAGGGCTCCCTTGCAGATTTCGGCGTGACATACCTGCAGACAGACCTTGATGAAAACGGTCATCTTGATTATGAGGCAATTGAAAAAGCCGTAAAGGCAAACAAAATACGCCTTGTATATCTTCAGCGTTCAAGGGGCTACACTCTGCGTGACAGCCTTTCTGTTGAAGAAATCGGCAAGGCGGTAAAGATAGTAAAAGAAAATTCCGACGCACTTGTTATGGTTGACAACTGCTACGGTGAATTTGTTGAAAAAACAGAGCCTACAGCAGTGGGTGCAGACCTTATCGTCGGCAGTCTTATCAAGAATCCCGGCGGCGGTGTTGCAAAGTGCGGCGGTTACATGGCAGGCACAAAAGAAGCCATCGACCTTTGCTCATACAGACTCACAACTCCCTCACTCGGCAAGGAGGTCGGAGCTTCTCTTGAAAGCACAAGAGAAATTCTCATGGGACTTTTTCATGCTCCCCATGTTGTGGGTGAAGCACTGAAAACGGCTGTCTTTGCGGCATCTCTTTTTGAGGACTTCGGCTTTGAAACAACTCCCTCATCAGATGAAGCAAGACACGACATCATTCAGGCTATCAAGCTGAAAAACAGCGAAAACCTTATTGCATTCTGTCAGGGACTGCAAAAAGGTTCTCCGGTTGATTCTTATGTTACTCCCGAGCCCTGGGACATGCCCGGTTACCCCTGTCAGGTAATTATGGCTGCAGGTGCATTCACATCAGGCTCATCAATCGAGCTTTCTGCCGATGCTCCTCTCAGGGAGCCCTTTGCTGTATGGATGCAGGGCGGTCTTAACTTCCACAGCGGTAAAATCGGCATTATGCTCGCCGCTCAGGAAATGATAAAAAGAAATCTTATATAAACCTCAATAATAATTACAGCAATGTATATTTGCTGTAATTTTTTATTGCAAATATACATAAAAAGGTGTATACTATTATAATAATCATTTTTGGAAGTGAAATATATGAATTATACAGGAATTGACTGTCCCGTCTGTAATACAAAATTCGGTGACAGCGACGATGTTGTCGTCTGTCCTGTTTGCGGCACACCTCATCACAGAGAATGCTGGCACAGAAACGGCAGATGCATAAATGAAGAAAAGCACATTGAAGGCTTTATCTGGCAGATGACGGATATTCCCGTTGCTCCTGCACAGAAAACGGAAGAAAATGTAAAAGTTTGTCCCCGTTGCGGAGAAAACAATCCCCCTTACGAGCCCGTTTGTATCAGATGCGGAGAAAGGCTGAAAAATCAGGACTCAGCCTCAATGCATATGCCTCCTCTTGAGGGAAATCCTGCAGCAAACTGGCAGACAGAAGCAAATCCCAACGACTTTTCACCCTATCAGAATGTTTATGCACAGGATGCAAAAACCCTTTACGGTGAAGATGCGATGATTGAGGATATCCCTGCCTCTGAGGTTGCTGAATATATACAGAAGGACTCTTCAAAGTACATCGGCAGAATGCTGAAAATGCAGGAAAAGAACACAAAGCTCAGCTGGAGCTGGGCATCTGCTCTCGGCTCATTCTTCTGGTGCTTTTACAGAAGAATGTCAGGACTCGGTACAGTTCTGCTCCTTATATATCTGACAGTTTCATTTGCTGCAAGCCTGATTATTCCCGTCATTGCAAAATTCTCAAACCCTGCGATGTATGACGAATACCTCACCCTTGCAACTGCACTCACAGACCTTATGACTCATCTGCTTGACAGCGGTGCTGTAAACCTCCCGCCCGAATACTATGAGCTCTGGGGACAGCTTATGTCTACTCCCCTTATGATTGCATCAATAATTGTCAACGGAGCAACAATGCTCATCATATGCGTGACAACAGGCTTCTTCGGCACACATTTCTACAAGAAGAAGGTCCTCAAGGACATCAGGACAATCAGACGGGTTTCAATAAACTCAGTTTCATATCACATGTATCTCAGACAGCGCGGTAATGTTTCCGTCATCAATCTTATGCTCCCCGTAATGATTTACATGCTATACACAATGATTACGGCTTATTTATAAGGACAGTAAAATGGAAAAATATCCTCTCAAGAAAAATCAGGACATCGAAATTGAAATAACAGGCATCACAACAGAAGGCAGCGGCGTCGGTCACTATGACGGCATTGCTGTCTTTGTACCCAACACGGCAACAGGTGATGTCATTGAATGCCACATCATAAAAACAAAGAAAAACTATGCTGTCGGCAAAATCAAAAACATCATAAAAGCATCACAGTCAAGAATTATTCCCGACTGTGAGGTTTTCTCCCATTGCGGAGGCTGTGCATTCAGACACATGAATTACACTGCCGAATGCGAATTGAAAAAGCAGAGGGTTATTGATGCTTTTTCAAGGCTCGGCCATATAGAAATTTCGCCCGAAGAAATCATAAAATCGGGCAGAGAAAACCGTTACCGTAACAAGGCACAGTACCCGGTAAGGCTCGAAAACGGAAAAATCAATATCGGCTTTTTTGCACAGAATTCTCACAGAGTTATTGACTGTGACGACTGTATGCTTCAGCCGAAAGAATTCGGAAAAATTGTTTCAGCATTCAGAAAATGGATAGATAAAAACAACATTTCAGTCTATAACGAAGAAACACACAAGGGCTTACTCAGACATATTTACATCAGAAAAGCCTTTGAAACAAATCAGGTTATGGTCTGTGCTGTTATAAACGGTCACAATCTGCCGAAGAAAGATGACCTTATTGTTTCACTTCTTAAATGCACCGACAATATTGCTTCAATCACCGTAAACGAAAACACAAACGACAGCAATGTTATTCTCGGCAAGAAGTGTTACACAATATGGGGCAGTGACTTCATTGAGGACATCCTTTGTGGTGTGAAAGTGCGTATCTCTCCCCTTTCATTCTATCAGGTCAACCGTGACCAGGCTGAAAACCTTTACAATAAGGCTTGCGAATATGCACAGCTTGATGAGAATGACACTCTCCTTGACCTTTACTGCGGTGCAGGTACAATAGGACTTTCAATGGCAAGGAAAGTGAAGACTCTTATCGGTGTTGAAATAATCCCCGAAGCCATTGAGGATGCAAAAATCAATGCAGAGCTGAATGGTATTGACAATGCTGAATTCATATGCGGTGATGCTCCCGAGGCGGCAAAAATCCTTGCCGACAGAGGCATAAAGCCCGATGTAATAATAGTTGACCCACCGAGAAAGGGCTGTGCGGCAGACCTGCTTGACACAATCGACTCAATGAACCCGAAAAGGCTTGTGTACATCTCCTGCGACCCTGCAACCCTTGCAAGAGATTGTGCAATCCTTAAAGCAAAAGGCTTTGAGGTTCAGAAGGTCACTCCCGTGGACATGTTCCCGAAAACAAGCCATGTGGAAACGGTTGTCTTGCTTTCCAAGGGTGAGGTCGACTCGAAAAAAATTCGGGTTGAGTTCTCTTTGGAAGATATGGATATGTCGGAGTTCCAAGATGGAGCAACCTATCCGCAGATCAAGGAGTATGTGTTGGAGCATACCGGACTGAAAGTTTCCAACCTTTATATCTCACAGATCAAACGGAAATGCGGGATTGAGGTAGGCAAAAATTATAATCTGCCGAAATCCGAGGATTCCAGACAGCCCCAGTGTCCGCCGGAAAAAGAGAAAGCAATCCGAGAAGCATTCAAATATTTTGGGATGATCTAA
>JAFUIY010000002.1 GCA_017473925.1 Clostridia bacterium
TATGATTCTTCGCTGATTAGATAACTTTTTCTTTATACTTTTTTTAAAGTCCTTCTTTCAAAGGGCTTGTTTTGTCATACCTTTTTGCTCTTACTATTAAAATTTCAAAAAACTCTTGACTTTTAATAGTTAGTCACCTCAATTCAATTATAACATTCTGCCTTTAAATGTCAAGAAATAATACATTTGACAATATTTTATCTCTTTGCTATACTGAAACAGAAAGGATGATGAAAATGAAAGAAATATTTTTCTCAAATTTACCTGCAGGCATTGCAGTTATCGGACTTTGCCTTTACTTTTTCGGTATGGCAATTGTGTTCATAGCAAATCCCGTAAAGAATGCAGAGAGTTTTGCCGTAAAGCCCGTTGACAACGCAGGAAAAACTGAAATCCGTGTCTATTACGGCGGTATTTCCTTTGCTTTTGGTGCATTCCTTCTTTATCTGACAATTGCCCTGGGCACACCTGTTTATTCACTCGTCGGCGGTCTGTTTTTCTCGACAACAGTGCTGACAGTCAGAACAATCTTCCTCTTTGTTGACAAAGGCTGGAAATGCCCTTACACAAAGCTTGCAATCCCCTGCGAAACACTGTTTGTTATCGCACTCTGGGTCTGCTTCATTCTCTCGAAGACTCTCTATTGATAAAAAACAATAATAACAATCCGGGACTCTTAAGAATCCCGGATTTTTTTTGCAGTTATTCAATTTTTGCAGCGATACGGAGAATTTTTCTCGCATCGGCGGCGGTAAGCTTTCCGTCACCCGTTACATCAAGAACCTCGGCAGTAAGATTGTATTTTTCAAGACTGTCAACTTTAGCAGAGATACGAAGTGCAATTCTCGCATCGGCAGCAGTTATCTTGCCGTCACCGTTCGCATCACCGGCAATAATATCAGGAGCTTCATCTTCTTTTTCAAAATGAATTGTTGCATTCAAAAGATTGTCATTACTGTCTTCAATAATGATATTATTCCACTGTGATCGGGAACCGTCAAAATAAACATCTGTAAGATTATCACAACAACTGAATGCCTGAGTCTCAATTGTTTCTACTGATTCAGGAATTGTAATACTAATAAGATTTCTGCACATATAAAATGTGTCCATTGATACAATTACTAAACCTTCAGTAATAATCACATTCTCGAGGTTTGTACAATACCAAAAAACACCCTCTCCAAGATATGCTATATTTTCAGGTATTACTATTTCTGTGAGACTTGTGCAATGTCCGAATGCATTATGATCAATGGCTGTTACAGTAGTCGGAATTGAAACATCTTCAAGCTTTTTACACATATTGAAGGCATCTTCTCCGATATAGTCAAGCCCCTCATTGAGTCTTACATATCCAAGTTGACTGCAATCTTCAAAAGCCTTTTCAACAATAGCATACACACTGGAGGGAAGTGTTATTCCGGTTATCTGCGAAGATGCAAAAGCCTCTGTATCAATAATCGTTACAGGATAACCTTCAATTGTTTCAGGAATTACCAGTTCTCCATTATATTCGGGATCACAACCTGTAATTACTACCTCATCGTCAAATATTTCATACTCAAGATAGTTTAACATTGAGTCGTTTATTTCAATAATAACCGAACTTGATTGTGGTATGGGCTCAGGTGACCACGAATCAACAACAGCAGAAATCTCTGTAGAACCTGATGAAATAACCTTAAATCTTATTTTCATTATTTCTTCAGAGGGCATTTCATACGAAGCAGGAAAAACAATACCTACCTTTATAATATCATTATCAACATCGGGATTAACTGCATAAAAATCATTTTCAATACAAACTTCATAAGAAACGAATTCGAGATAATCAGAATCATATTCGATATTGAAATTTGTATCATATACTTTTCCTAATGCCGGATTCGATATTACAACCTCAATTTCATCACCTATAGTTATCGTTTCAGGAACCGATACTTTTATAAAACCATCTTTGCTTTGTTCATCATTAATTATTATTTTATATTGATCAAACACTCCATTCTGAAGTGCTGCTGTAACAATAACAGAACCCTGTTTTTTTGCAATTAAATTTCCGTTGCTGTCAATAGTTGCAATTGATTCGTCATTACAACTCCATGATATCACTGATGTTTCAGGATATGCGTATGCATTTATTTTTAATGTTTCACCAACATTAATGCAATCAATATCAGAATAAATACTAACGGCAAAACAATCAGCTGTTTCTACTTTCCAATTACTTTGATATACTTTCTTATCTTCTGTTTCTGAAAATTCTACAACCATATAATCATAAGATATACCAGATGATATATTATAATCAATATAAAAACTTTTATAAGTTGTTCCAATCGAACTATATATTTCACTATAAGATGGTTTTCTTAAAATTTCATAACCGGAAGATTCCTTTGTTTTTTGCCAGGAAAGCTTTATTCCTCTTGGAACAGAAACAGTGGGACTATGTTCGTTTGCTCTCACAGAAAACATAACAGGCTCTTCCTCAGCCAACAACAATTCGATATCAACTGGATTCTGATCATTTTCAGTTGGTTTTGTTATTATTGTGCTGAATTCATTTGATTTTTTACTGAGAACTTTAACTCCATTTGAAAAAGTTACTTCTGATTGAACATAATAACTATATATGATATCCTCTGAAAGCCCAACATCAATAAGGTTATTAAAATAACCTAAAAGCCCTGTATTTTTATCATATGAACCAACCTTAGTATAATTTCCATTTCCATCTTTTCGATATAAATTATAAACAACATCAAGTTCCGGTGATGTTTTATCAAAAACCATTATTTTTGCACTTTTTTCTTCGTAAGATGAGTAAACAAAATAAACAAAAGGTTCAAACTGTCCTATGGTTTTTGAATTACTTTCAGTTGAATAGATTTTTTCAACACCGGATTGATTCTCAGCCGCATCAAAATATCCTGTTGCAGTATATGTTCTTGGTAAAGTTTTTGATCTGTCCAAATCTCTGCATGTAATTTTAGGTTCATTCTTAACTGTGTACCTGTTCAGAAGAGTCTTCAGTGAAGTATCATCATACTCTCTGATTTCAACACCATCAATATTTTCTATAGAATTAATATAAAAGTTGGCTGAAAAATCTTCATTCAAACTCGCATAAAGCAAAACCGTCCTATAAGAGTCTGCATATTCGGGATAAGATAATTCTTTTGCTATATAATAATTATATTGTTCAGGATAATCTGATTTTAAATTATAATCATCCATTAACCAACTTGAAGCCAGATAATACAGATTATTACTTGCACTTAAAAGAATTGATTCAACACTCTCACATACATATATATATAATTCCTCTTTTTGGTTTTTAACATCAAAACCAATCCAACGTAAAACATCTGTTTGCAATTTTGTTTTTTTGTTCAGTAATCCCTGATTACAAAGTGAATTCATAAATGCTAATGATGATTTACATTCTATTATTCTCAATATGCTGTATAAATTTATAGATTCTATAAAATTCAATGCATTTATTTCCGTACTGTCAACTTTATATTTTTCAGCAAGATTTCTCATTGCAATTTTTGATGTATTACAAAGTTCTGTTGTTGCTTTTATCAAATAATATGCATTTATATTATTTCCGGAAGAACAAATAAAATCTGATATCAACTTTGTTGCATCATATACAGCCCCTAAGCCATCATATATGACAGATATCACATTTAATACCGGAATAGCTTTTACAACAGTATCAACACATATTTCCACAAACAAATTTGCTGTTTGGAATGCAAGATCAAAAGCAGCCTCTTCAGTTGCAATAACTAATGCATCAAGAATTGAATCCGACGCAACAACAAATTCATTTGCGGCTTCAGCCAATATCGGATCTTCCGCATTGTTACTTATTTCATTAAAGAACACTTTAAGTTCTTCACTCATTTTTGCAGATGCAATATATGCAGACATATGACTATAGAAATCCTCTGCTGTATCAGAAAATTCAACTATATTTTCAAAAACAGTGCCGAACTTTTTTAGAGAACCAAAAGTATCTTTTATATATTTATTTTCGAACAATCCTTTTGTATAATCATCAATTTTAATAGTTCCTTTTTTCAGTTTTTCTAATCCTTCAGGAAAATCTATCGGTGTGTTGGAAATAGTTAATGCTGTTGAAAAAACTTTTTCAACATTTTTATATTCATCAATAAGCGATGAAGCAAAATCACTTTGGAAGCTATCTCCATACAGCGTCATTTTCAGCATATCAAAAAGCAAACTTTCATAAAGCTCTTCTTTTTGAATCAATTGTTCGTGAGTTCCGTCAGTAATGTTAAATGCTACATCACCAAACTTCGTCCATTTTACAAGCATCATAAAGCCTTTGTCCGATTCAATTGCACTTAAATAATTATCTGCCACGTTTCCGGTTGATTCCATAATATTGTCTACCAGAATCTTTTCTTTTGTAATTCCTTTATTATCGTTTAAACCTAACCAAAGATCCGCCTTATATTTATTTTTACTGAATGATTCCTTGACTGATTCCGTCGCAAGATATCCGTCTTTTTCAACAGCATTCATCAACGGAATTTCATCAGGCATATCTGGGTACTGTCCATAATATTCCATAGGAATATCTTCAATATATACCAATGAATTATTTTCAATTTCTATTTTAAAACTTCCATAATAACCACTACCAGGATAACGATGCTCATATAGACCTGAACCGTCATCTCCATGTGTCAATACAAATTCACATTCAGAACCATCTATTTCATCAATCTTGACAACACCATTATCATATGTATAAATATGATAATAGACGTGGTAGTAAGTTCCATATATTTTTTCAGAGAAATCTGTTTCCTTAACAATAAGCTCATTTATTTTATCATTATTAATATCATAAATGTAATATTCAATTGTGTCATCCTCATCACAATAGGGAACTGAAATATTTTCGCCGTAATATTCAAAATATTCATAATTATTATCGGATGAATCAGGCTGGACAGGGTTAGACGGTGTCGGATATACATAATTGAACACAACTTTATCTTTTGACAGTGCATATTCATTGCTTTCATCAATAACAATTGCATCCCAATCTTCTTCTGTGCCTTCATAATAAATTGTTTCTATATCACACATATAAAATGCATAATATTCAACAATTTTCAAACTTTCAGGTAAAACAATGGTTTTAAGATTCGGACAGGCTAAAAATGCCCTACCACCAATCGATGTTACACCTCTGGGAATTGCAACATTATCAAGATTGTTACAATCCCAAAACATTCCATATTTAATTTCTGTTATACATTCAGAAATTGAAACATCTGTCAGACTATCGCAATTTTTAAAAGCCTCATCACCAATTGACATTACACTGTCAGGAATACAGATATTGGAAATACTTTTACAATTTGCAAAAGCTCCTTTACCTATTGATGTAACACTCTCAGGAATTGAAATGATTGAAAGAGTTTCGCATGAATTAAATGCATCGTCACCAATGGATAATACACTCTCTGGAATTACAACCTTAACAAGTTTGCTACAACTGCCAAAAGCGTTATCTCCTATTACAGTTACTCCATGCGGGATGGTAATACTTGTAATCCCATCGCAAACATAAAAAGCTTCCGGGCCAATTGCTGTCACAGGGTAACCATTAATCATATCCGGAATTATAAAATCACCATTAAGTGATTTTACACTATCAATAATTGTAACTTTTTCGTTTTCAATTTCATATCTGAGATAATATAATGGCATAACCATATCTGCAAAAGATGACAACGGGAACATTGTCACTGCCATTAATACTGCAAGAAAAACTGAAATTGCTTTTTTCATTTTCATCACTCCTGAAAGTTTCTGAATACATTTTACACCATATCTTTATTATTTTCAATACAACATTTCGTACAAAAAAAACCTTGTCCGTTTTGGACAAGGTCTGATTTTATACTGTCATTTCTTCTTTTTCTTCTGCTGTTTCGGGGGATTTTATTACTTTCCCGTTTTTGTCTTTATCAAAATTGAGTCTTTCGGCTTCGATAACAAGGGGGCGTTTCATAATTCGTTTATTGATATTGAGGATATATTCACCGATAAAGCCGATGAAGAACAGCTGAACTGCACCGAGGAACAGCATACCGAGGAGAATGGGGGCTGTACCTGCGGGGAATCTCTCCCAGTACATAAGCTTAAGAATGAAATATACAACGCCGAGAATACCGCTCAAAGCACCGATACCGAGACCGCAGAAGGTTGCGAGTCTGAGACCTATTTTTGTGTATGATGTGATTGAAAGCATTGCAGCATCATAGAGAGAGTAGAAGTTATTGTGAGTCTTACCTGCTCTTCTCTTGGGCTGTTCGTAAGGAATTTCCTTTCTCTCAAAGCCGAGCTCTGCAACGATACCACGCATAAAGGGGATGGGGTCATCAAGGTCACGGAGAACCTCAATAAACGCTCTGTCATAAAGTCCCGAGCCTGTGAAATGCTCAATCTGTTCAACATCGGACATCTTCTTGATAACCTTGTAATAGCATGTACGAAGAAAACGCATAATCTTGCTTTCCTTGCTGCTTGTCTTGATGCCGATAACAATTTTGTAGCCGTTTTCCCACTCTCTTACATACTGAGGAATGAGTTCAACGGGGTCCTGAAAGTCACAGCACATCTGAATTACACAGTCGCCCGTAACCTGAAGCACTCCGTAATAAGGAGAATTGAACTGACCGAAATTCTTTGCATTGAAAATTGCCTTGATTTTAGGATTGGAAGCACAGATACCTCTGAGAATATCTCTTGTGCCATCCTTTGAATCGTTATCAATAAAAACGAGTTCATAGTCATACTGAGGAAGCTCAGTTGTCATGATATTGACAATTGCTTCACTCATGGGACCGACATTTTCTTTTTCATTATAACAAGGAATGAGAATACTTATTTTTTTCATTTTCGCACCTCTTTCATCCATTCGGCAGTACGGATTATTGCTTCTTCAAATGTAAGCTCAGGCACAAAGCCCGTGTCTTCAGTAAGCTTTGTTATGTCTGCACAAAGGTACATAACCTGACCTTCATTATAGGGCAAATCGCCTATGCCTACTTTCAGTTCAGGATTAATACAATCACGCATAGCAGTTATATAATCTGCCAGAAGCCTTGTCTGACCGCTGCCAAGGGGGTAAACAGAACCGTGCTTGCCCTTTTCACCGATAAGGTAAAAGGCTGTTGCAGCATCATCGCAATGGAGAAAATCCCACTGCTGTTCACCCTTCGTGAATGAAGTATACTCTCCTTTGAGCATTTTGTCAAGGCTCGACATAATAATCGAATTGGGGTTGCCTTTCTGCCCGAAAACGCTTAAAATGCGTACCCAGCAGTGTCTTAAGCCGAGCTGTTCGGCATACATACGGCTGAATTTACCTGCAGTATATTTTGCAATTCCGTATCCTGTTTCGGGATTTGCATGAGTTTCCGCAGTGAGCTTTTCAGTCGTTCTGCCGTATTCTGCCTGTGAGCCTGCACTGACAAAGCATTCACAGCCTGTGTCTGCCGCAAGCTTTACGGCATCGAGAGTATATTTTATATTATCTGTCTGAGTGTAAGTGTCATTTCTGACATTTCCGAATGTTCCGAGCCATGCAAAATGATAAAGAACATCACATTTTTTGTCAATTTTTGCTGACAAAACGGCATATTCCGAAATATCTGCATCAATAGCAGTCACAAGAGGACTTTTAAAGAATTCATCATCCTTGTTGTCTTCTTTTCGGCAAAGTGCAATAACTTCAACATTTTCTTTTACTAATTTTCTTATGAGTGCAGAGGCAATCATGCCCGTTGCACCCGTTACAATGGCTCTTTTCATCGGTAAAACTCCGTTTATTCAGTGATAAGGGGGATAAACATGATTTTTTCAAGCTCTTCACGAGGAAGGAACGGTGCCAAGTCCTCAAGAGGAGCTGAAACAAGTGAACCGTCGGGCAGCTTCTTTGTTGCCGATTTGGGTTCAAACTTCTGATCGGGGTCAACTATGATTTCGCAGAATGCATAACCCTCTATTGCAAGTGTTTCTTCGATTTTAGCACCGAGGTCAGCCGTTTTCTCAATTCTTACATAAGGAATACCGTATGCGGGAATGAGCTTCGACATATCGGGGAAGCTCAGGTCATGGCTGTCCTGACCGACACCGACAAGGGGCTCGCCGAAGAAATTCATCTGCGACTGTCTGATTGAATGATAACCGCCGTTGTTTATCATAAAAATTTTAATGGGTAATTTATTCTGAACGATAGTCTGCAGTTCCTGAAGATTCATCTGAATGCTTCCGTCACCCGTCACATTGATTATATCCTGTGTTGAGTCACAAACGCAAGCACCAATTGCTGCCGGCAAATCATAACCCATGGAAGCGATGGCAGAATTTATGATAAAACGCTGATCTTTCTTGATAACATATCCGTGACTGCCTACAACACAGGCTGAACCGTTACCGACAACGGTAATCTGTCCTTCGTTAAGACGGCTACTGAGCTCCTTGATAAATGCGTAAACATTTACAGGCTCTGTCTGCTCATAGTGCTTGGGAAGAACAACGGGATAATCTTTTTTCCAGTTTCTGCAACATTCGTTCCAGTCTTCCTTTGTGAAAAGCTTTTCGTCGGAGAGAAGCTCGTTCATTCTCTTAAGGAATGCCTTTGCATCTGCACAGATGGGCATATCGGGGTTGACTGTAGGCTTCTTGAGTTCCTCTGCATCAACATCAACAACGATTTTCTTTGCAGCTCTTGCCCATGACTTGTAGTTGTAGCCGACCTGACGGATGCTCAGTCTGCTACCGACAGAGAAGAAAACATCTGAATTCTGAACGGCAAAGTTACCGGGTCTGTCACCCATGATACCTGCTCTGCCCACATAAAGAGGATGCTCGTCCTCGATAAGGTCAATGCTGTCCCAACCTGTTACAACGGGAATGTTGAGCTTTTCAATAACACTTCTGAATTCCTCGAATGCGCCTGCGATTCTGATACCGTTACCTGCATTGAAAACAGGTCTTTCGGCATTTTTAATCATGTCGATTACTTCAAGAATCACATCGTCAGAGGGTACTTCGGGAAGTGTTTCATCACCTTCACCGTCATAGGGGGAAAGGTCGTCCGTTTCAACATATGAGCCCTGAATGTCAAGAGGAATATCAAGCCAGCAGGGACCCGGTCTGCCCTGCTGTGAAAGCTTGAGTGCTTTCTCAAGGCAGTATCTGATTTTATTTTTATCTGTAACCATTTCACAGTATTTTGTCATACAGTCAATGGCTTTTGTTATTTCAAATTCCTGGTCGCCCATGGCACGGATGCCGAGCCCTGACCAGCGTGCAGTTGTGTCATAACGTACCTGACCGGAAATGACAAGCATCGGGATAGAATCAAGCCAGCCGCCCACAACACCTGTTATGGCGTTTGTTCCGCCGGGGCCTGTTGTAACAACACAGGCTGCAATTTTGTTGTGGATTCTTGCATAGCTTTCAGCCGCAATTGCACAAGCCTGCTCATGGTGATTATAGACACAGTGCATACCCTCCTGATGACCGAAAGCATCATTAAGGTGCATTGCACCGCCGCCCGTTACGGTGAAAGCGGTGTCAATACCGTGGTCAACAAGAAACTGAGATATATAATTGGAAACTTTTATTTTCATTTAGCTTCAACTGCCTCAATAATTGTTTTTGCCATGTAGTCAATCATTTCGTCTGTCATTCCGGGATAAACGCCTACCCAGAATGTGTCGTTCATGATTCTGTCTGTATTTGTGAGCTCGCCTACAATTCTGTAGCCCTTGCCGCTTGCTCTCATTTCATCGAAGCAGGGATGCTTTGTAAGGTTGCCTGCGAAGAGCATTCTTGTCTGTACACCCTTTGCTTCAACATATTTTACAACATCTGTTCTGTTTATGCCCTCATTACAGGTGATAAGGAAGCCGAACCATGAGGGATCGCCGTTTTCAACTGCTTCGGGAAGAACAACCTTGTCAACAATGGGAGCAAGTCCTGCCTTGAGACGGGCAAAGTTATGCTTTCTTCTCTCAACGAATGAGGGGAATTTTTCAAGCTGAGCACAGCCTACTGCTGCCTGAAGGTCTGTTGCCTTGAGGTTGTAGCCGAAATGTGAATATACATATTTATGGTCGTAGCCGAAAGGAAGCTCACCGTACTGACCGTCAAAACGGTGACCGCAGAGGTTGTCCTGACCTGAGTTACATACACAGTCTCTGCCCCAGTCACGGATTGAACGGCTGATTCTTGCAAGAAGAGGATTATCTGTGTAAACAGCACCGCCCTCACCCATTGTCATGTGGTGGGGAGGATAGAATGATGATGTGCCGATATCACCGATTGTGCCTGTGAATTTCTTTTCGCCATGGATTGTGTACTGTGAGCCGAGAGCGTCACAGTTGTCTTCGATAAGCCAGATGTCGTGCTTTGTGCAGAAATCCTTGACAGCTTTAAGGTCAAAGGGATTGCCGAGTGTATGAGCAATCATAACAGCCTTTGTCTTTTCTGAGTAAGCTTCTTCGAGCTTTGTGACATCAATATTGTACTGAGGAATTGTAACATCAACAAAAACAGGTACAGCACCGTACTGAATAATGGGAGTTACTGTTGTGGGGAAGCCTGCGGCAACTGTGATAACCTCGTCACCGGGGAAAACTCTCTTGTCACCGAGGAGAGGTGAAGTGAGAGTCATGAATGCAAGAAGATTTGCACTTGAGCCTGAGTTTACGAGTGCGCAGGAACGCACACCGAGATACTTTGCAAGCTTCTTTTCAAATTCATCTGTGTATCTGCCTGCTGTAAGCCAGAATTCGAGAGCACTGTCAACAAGGTTTACAGCTTCATTGCTGTCATAAACTCTTGATGCGTAAGGAATTCTCTGACCTTCCGCAAAATCTTTCTTTACATTGTGGTATTTTTCAAAATACTCTGCAACAGCAGAGAGTATGGCTTGTTTATCCTGTTCCTGATTGCTCATATTTACATTCCTTTCAGATTCTTATATATCAAAAAATTCTTTTATCTGCTTTTCTGTTATTGCAGGCACATCGCCCTCTGAAGCGAAAACCTTTGTCCATTCAACAGTCTTTTCAACAGCTTCGGTTGCACTCCATGTGGGCTTCCAGCCGAATGTTGTCTTGAGAAGTGAACAGTCGAGCTTTAAGAAGTTTGCTTCGTGAGGACCGTCCTTTTTAAGACATTCAAATGTCTGACCGTCACCCCATGCGTTGCAGAAGATTGTTGCAAGCTGACCTGTTGTCAGGCAGTCTCTTTCATCGGGACCTACATTGTAATAGCCCTGATATTTTATATCTTCATACTGAGCCTGAGCTATCATAAGATATGCCTTCAGAGGCTCAAGCACGTGCTGATAAGGTCTTGTGGAGTTGGGATTTCTGACTATAACGGGCTTTTTGTCCATTGCTGCACGGACACAGTCAGGGATGATTCTGTTATCTGCAAAATCGCCGCCGCCGATAACATTACCTGCTCTTGCAGTTGAAACCGCAACACCTGTGTTGTCAAAGAAGGATGCCTTGTAGCTGTGTGTTACAAGCTCAGAGCATGACTTTGAGTTTGAATAAGGGTCAAAGCCGTCAAGAGGCTCGTTTTCACGGTAACCCCAGCACCATTCATTGTTCTTATAAACCTTGTCTGTTGTGACATTGAGAACTGACTTTACAGAGGGTGTAAGCCTTACACATTCAAGGAGATTGACAGTACCCATAACGTTTGTTTCGTATGTGTACTTAGGCTGTTCATAAGAAGTGATAACGATAGGCTGAGCTGCAAGGTGAAGCACGATTTCAGGCTGAGTTTCATCAAAAACTGCCTTGAGGTGGTCATAATCCCTGATATCACCGATAACGGACTTCATTTTGCCCTCAAGTCCTGCAACTGAGAAAAGGTTGGGATCTGTGGGAGGCTCAAGTGAATAGCCTGTTACATCTGCCCCTGCCTTAACAAGAATCTTTGAAAGCCATGAGCCTTTGAAGCCTGTATGGCCTGTCAGAAGAACTTTTTTGCCTTTATAAAAATCAAGATTCATAATATGTCCTTTCAATGCACAATGCATAATGCACAATGCACAATTTATATTATTTAGTTTTGTGCAAACACACTGCGAACAATAATTTTGTGTAGATTATGTGCAGAGGGCATTTTCTTCGAGTTGCCGCGTATGTTGATACGCAAAACGAGAAAAAATGTTCTCTGTGCGTAAGATACGCAAAATTACCATACTTTCCAGGGTGCTGTGCCGTCAGCCCAGAGCTTTTCAAGGTAGTTCTTATCTCTGAGAGTATCCATACACTGCCAGAAGCCGTCGTGAGGATATGCCATGAGCTCCCCTCTTCTTGCAGCCTCTTCAAGGGGATATTTCTCAAATATTGTTGAGTCGCCCTCAATAAGGTCGAGGATTTCGGGCTGAAGCACCATAAAGCCGCCGTTGATGACACCGCCGTCCTGCTGTGTCTTTTCACGGAACTGCTGGATGCAGCCTTCTTCATTTATATCAAGCACGCCGAAACGGGCTGTGATTTTGATTGCTGTGAGAGTTGCCATTTTGCCGTGTGCCTTGTGGAACTCAAGAAGCTTGTTGATGTCTACATCAGAAACACCGTCACCGTATGTAAGGAAGAAGGGCTCGTCACCGAGATAATCCTTTACTCTCTTGACTCTGCCGCCTGTCATGGTGTTAAGACCTGTGTCAACAATTGTAACCTTCCAGGGCTCTGAAAAGTTTGTGTGAACAGTCATTTCACCGTTGTTTGAGAAGTCAAAGGTGATGTCACTTCTGTGAAGATAATAATCAGCAAAGAATTCCTTGATAACATGCTGCTTATATCCGCCGCAGATAACGAATTCATTGAAGCCGTAATGTGAATACTGCTTCATGATGTGCCAGAGAATAGGCATGTCGCCTATCTGAATCATGGGCTTGGGAATGAGATGGCTTTCTTCACTGATTCTTGTACCGAATCCGCCTGCAAGAATTACAACTTTCATAATTTATGTTCCTTTCTTTATTTGACTATGTTTCCGTAAACGGTAAATATCATTGGTGTAAGATAAATTGCAATGAACACTGCAACCATTCCGATGTAATATACCTTTTCAAAAACTCTGAGGAATATGTTTGATGCCTCATTGTCAAAGGGCTTTTTCTTTTCAATAAGATAAATTGCCGCAACAACAAGTGCAGTTATAACCGAAATAAGAATACCGAGCTTCATACCGTAGGGCAGGTAACTCATTTCAATGACATTCTCGCCCTTCTGAAGCTTCACAGCCATGAATGAGCTCATTGCGATGTCAATATCCTGCTTTTCACCGTTGACCTTACATGTCCAGCCTTCATCGTATGTAACGGGAAGGAAGACATAGCTGTCATCGCTGTCACTTGTAACGGTCGCCGTAAGACTCTTCGGTCCCGGTACAACCTCTGCATGATTATTCTTATTCTTTTCACAAAGACCTTCAAGCTTTGTGTAATCGAAATAGCCGACTGTGATTTTTATATCATCACCGATATCCTTGATTGCAAAGATATCAATCTGAATATCCTCATCGGTCACAACACCCAGGTCGATAAGCTCATTGTGGAAGTTATTGGGATAATTGTAATTTATGGGAGAGCCGAAGTAACGAAGGTCTGCTCTTTTGCCGTTGATAAGGACAGTTACACCGCCTCTGTTTTTGGTGCTGTTTTCCACATCAACATGAAGATATACATGCTTTGTACCCTCAACATGGACCGTCTGACTGAAATCAGTGTCAATATCAAAAGTGAATTCGTCTGTTGTGCAGAGAGCTGATTTGTCACCTGTGAGTGCTGTATAAAGCTGATTGTTTGAAAGGAAGACATTGTTGTTTTCAACGATGTCAATATCCATGAAATCCTGATTGACAAGAAGACCCACGGGAAGAGTCATGTTGTTGGAGTAAAGACGGCAGTCACCGATGTCATACATGTATGTGTATTCATAATCATCAAGCTCACGGGTGCTGAATGTATACTTCATATTCAGCAGGGCGTCTGAAAGAAGTGTGCCGACACTGTCAATGACACGGGTATAAATCTGCGAGTAGCCGAGAGCCTCCATGGTTGAGGTCATATCAGATGAAACAAGGTGTGTGAAGTTTGCAAGGGCAGGATACTCAAAGAACATGGGGAAATTGCTGTTGAGTCTGACATCTGCATCCTTTATACGGGTCAGGTTGTCATTCTCAAGCTTCAGCTCCTGAGCCATTGCCAGTGAATCATCAATGAAATCAAGGCTGTACATGCTTGTTCTTTCGCTTGTGTCGGAGTTTGTGCCGAAGGATACATTCGCAAGAAGACCGATTTCAGTAACAAGGACACCTGCCATGAGAATATATGAAAGCTTCTTTATTCCAACAAACATGCACATCACATAGAACACTGCAAGAAGAATGAGTGCAATGAACATCCATTTGTCGCAGTCCTCAATGACAAGCTTGTTGTACTTGAGTCCCGAAACAGTTGCGACCTCTTTGTAAACACGGGTCACAAGGAGATAAATGCCGATTGCACCGCTTGCGATTGCAGGAATCAGAACGGGAATACTCTTCACGCCCTTTATGGAGAACAATGTGCCTTTTACATTCTGAAGAACATATGCTGACATGCACACAAGCATAAAAATGAACATGTACATATATCTCAGAGGGAAGCCTACATATGAACCGAGATGCCATATGAGGTTGATATTCTCAAAGAATACGGGCAGGAAAAGCACAAGCAGTGATGTTCCGAAGAACAGACATGCCTTTTTGTGCTGTCTGAAATTGACAAAGAGTATAACAAGGAAAGCTAAGAAGATTGCCGTACAGAAAAGGACAATCGTAAGCTTTGTCGTTGAATATGTGGCTGAATTCTTAAGAATCTTGAGAATTGTATCAAGTGCCGTCTCTTCACTCTTGATTGAGTATCTTGTGGAACGGAACATGTAATAAACCGACGGAACATTGATGACAGCCGACGCTGCAATTGCAAGAACGGAAGTCACGCCGAAACGGATAATCGTCATTTTTCTTGTTTCCCTGGGCTGTATGAATGCAAGGTACAGGAAGCCCACAAGGAAAAGGAAGAGGAATACCATATACGAAATGTAGATTGAAAGAAGAAGCGTATATGTAAGGAACAGGAAGTAAGGCAGCCATTTGCCTGACCTGAACATGTGAAGCAGTGCAGTAATCAGGAACGGGAACATGAACGCGGCATCAATCCAGCCCATGTTTGTGTAATAGATAACGATGAAAGCACTGCAGCTGTATGCAACACCGAGAAGTGCCTGCCAGAAGGGGTCAATCTTAAATTCCTTTCTCAGGAAGAAGACCATGGAAACTGCAGCCATTGTCATTTTGAAAATGATAAGGAACGGAATTCCGTTGACTATTCCGTCACGGGGACACAGCAATGTAAACACAATTTCCCACGGCTTAAGAATATAAAAACCGGTTGTAAGAACCTGTGTTCCTGCAGCTGTCTGCCAGTTGAAAAGAAGCGACTTTGCATCTTCTGAAAACAGTGAATGAAGATAGTCCCAGAAATATGTATAGTTTGAAATGGTCTGCTGAACCATATCATCACATACAACACTTCCCGAGCCGAACGGGAAAATTCCGTTTACGGCATATATCACGAATATGATTGCTGCAGTCATAACACCTGCAACGGCATAAGGCATAATATTAAGCCAGTTGATTTTTGTTTTTGCCGGTTTCAAATATTTCATCTCCGATAGACAGGGTATCTCACCCTAAAATTATACATATACAGCATAACACAATCGGCTCTTTTAGTCAATAAATAAAACAGATTTAAAACTATATTTTTTCTATTGATTTTATAATTAAAATATGATACATTAAATAGTAGAAAAAAATAAGGAGCCTGAAATGAAAAAGACACTCATATCACTAATGACAACATTATTTCTGTTTTTTATCACATCTCCTGTCTGCCTTGCTGCAGGACCTGCTGAAGCAGCTCAGGGATTCAACTTTTATATGTTCAGAAACGGCTTTGCTGCCTGCACATCTGCTCAGGTTGCAGCTTTTATAACCCTTGCAATAATTCTTCTGTTTCTTATTTTCCGCAAAAAAATAGTAAACAGACTCAATAATTCAACCGCATCCTCCATGCTCAATGCTTTTATTGCATTCTTTTCCGTTTTCGGAATTTCCTGTCTTGCACTTGCTTTTGCCAGTGACGGTGCAACATGGTCAGCACTTATGCATTATGAAGCAGAAGGAAGATCTGTTATAACACAGTTTTCTGACTACATAATAACAATACAGGATGCAGGCTCCCGGAACTTCGCAGACAGTGCTGCCCGTTTCACTCCGTTCAGCCTTCTGATTTACTTTTTATTTGCACAGTTTCTGCCTCCTGAAATGGTCCTCACAAGAAGCCTTCTTGCTTATCCGACAATTCTCAGGAATCAGACATTCATGTATCTTTATCTGATTCTTGTAATTCTGTGTGTTGTTCTGATTTACAGAATGAACAGAGCTGTACTCAGAAGAAACAGCCTGAATATGAGAGATGAGCTTGTTGTTTTCCTGACTGTTGTTTCATACCCCTCAATTTACTGTATTGAGCTGGGTAATATTGTCGGCTTCAGCCTTGCACTTTCAATGTTCTTCATTCTTTATCACGATGCATCAAACAAGGTTATCAGGGAGCTTTCACATATTGCCCTTGCAGTTTCAGCAGCAATCACTCCCCTGACAATCCTGTTCGTATGTATACTTGTCAAAGGAAAAACAAAAAAATCAATTGTAAACATAGCAAAAATCGTTGTTTATTCACTGATTCTTTTCTTTACCCCCTGTATTTTCACAGGCTTTGAGGCTCTTTCCTTATATACAGCAAACTTCTTCTCAATCAATCCCGGGGCTTACAATATTGCAAACATGAGCATTGCAAACCTGCTGATTTTCTTCGGCATTGACAACATTGCAGTGCTTCAGGCTGTATCAATCATAATGAATATTTCAGCTCTTGCTGCTGTTGTCATTCTTCCCGAGACTTGGCAGAAGCTCAGCGCTGTTGTGTATATCATTCTCAATGTTTTTTCAGTTTCAGACCCGATGATGCTCATTTTTGTCTGTATTCCCTTTGTCTTCCTTCTTGCAGAGGAGAAGCACAAGGCAACAGACTGGCTGTATCTTCTTGTCTTTGCTCTTCTTATCACACCCTTCCCCGAATGGTTCTACTTTGACAGAGCGCAGTTCTACATTTTAACAACATCATTCGGCATCCGTGATATAAGAAATGCAAACAACCTCATTTCCCTTGCTGCAGTACAGTTTATGTACATCGTCATTATCTGTCAGAGTATAAAGCTGCTCACCTCAAAAAAGCAGAAAACCGGTTCAGAAAAATAAACTGACAAAGGGGCTTATTCCATGTATTATGTTATCATGGACCTTGAATGGAACAATTCATACAACAAAAAACTGAAAAGCTTTTTTAATGAGATAATTGAAATCGGTGCCGTCATGATTGACGAGGACCTTGATGTTGTCGACACTTTTTCCGTTCTTATCAAGTCCCAGCTTTCAACAAAGCTCAGCGGAAGAGTAAAAAACCTTACTCACATTTCAAATGAGGACATGTACGGCGGAATCAGCATCAGTAAAGCCATATCGGATTTTTCAAAATGGGTTGAGGGCAAGGACTGTGTTTTCATGTCATGGGGCAACGGTGACATCCGTGTCATGCTTGACAATCTTCATTTCTTCTGCGACATTGACGGAATACCCTTTATTTCAAAATATGCAGACCTGCAGAAATACTGCCAGACTCAGCTGAAGCTTTCAAACTCACAGCAGATAGGTCTTTCGGCAGCGGCAACATTATTCGGAATCGATGTGAGCGAATACTCAACTCACAGGGCACTTGATGACTCACTCCTGAGCTGGAGATGCTTCAGGAAATGCTATAATGCAGATGCCCTTTCTTCATTTATTTTTACATGCGACTCAGATTTTTACAAAAGACTGCTTTTCAAAGCAAAATATATAACCAACATAAACGATGAACGCATTGACAGAAGCAAAATGGTCTGCTTCTGTGACGATTGCCGTAAGAGAATGCGGAAGGTGTCAGAATGGAAACTGGTCAATCAGTCCTTCAGGGCATTGTTTTTCTGCAAAAACTGTAACAGCTACAACATGTTCACTGTAAAATTCAAGGAATATTTTGACCATGTGGATGTAAAAACAAAGAAAACAAAGGTTGCGGAAGAGGAAAAGAACCCCGAAAAAAGGAAAGCAAAATGAGAACTAAAATTATTTTACCTGTTGTCCTGATACTCCTGCTTGCTGCAGGGGTTTTGGGATTTTTATTTATTTCAGGCACTCTCATCCCTGAGGATGAAGCTGTGACACCCGTTGACACGGCATTACTAACAAAGGAAAATGAAAAAACGGCTTTTTCATTCCTTGATAACACAACAGCTCCCCTGCCCGTAAACATGAAGGGCTTTGTTGTTGACTGCGAAAAAGATATCACCATCACAGACACAGCCGAAGAGGGCATAAAAGCTGCAGTCCTTTCGCTTTTTGACAGAATTGATGCTGTTCAGCCCGATACTGCAGTTATAAAATACAACGGAAAATACAACTATTCACAGCACGGCACAGACATTATTTCAGTCCTTGTATCTGCTCTTCATGAAAAAAATATGTATGCTGTAATTTACATAACGGATTCTGCCCATGACAAAGGCAAGGCCGTTGAAATTGCAGAAAAATATATGCCTGACGGTATTATGTATGAAATGACGGATTTTTCGGAAGCATCCCTGAAAAAAGCAGATGAAACAAGGGCTTCACTCAATGAAATGAACATTTCATCAGGTATTCTTGTACACGATGAGCCCACGACAGAAATGACTGCATATATAAAAGAAAACAGAACTGATTTCTGCTTCGTACAGCTCAACACTCCCCTTGCAGTAAAGAGCCTGAATGCAATAAAGCAATGGTCCTCCGCTGCCCTTGCCGCACAGACAAGGGTTTATGCAATTCTCCGCAATGACCTTGTACAGACGGATGAAGCATGGGCAGACGGTGACGAAATCTACAATCAGGTCAGGGCAATCTTCAATTACGGCGGTTTTTCGGGCTATGCTGTCAACTCACATCCCGACCTTGCATCAAACAGGAACGAAACCGCTTCAGACCTTTATTTCTACAATGAATACTTCAATGATGTCGACTTCACTGCCCTCACAATCGGCACATTCAGCATAAAGGATGACTCAGCCGTAATCATAACGGGCACAAGCGACAAGGAATATCCCGTCTTTGTACGGGGCTCGGATGACAGTCTGTGGCAGAAGGTCACGTCACAGGGCGAAGAAGGGACATTCACGGCTGAAATCCCCTTACGCACAGGTACAAACGAAGTAACAATAAAGCACAAGAATGCAATGTACACCTACTGCATTGACAAGGCTGTCGATGTTATGACGGCTTCCTCTGCCGTTATCGAAGACGGAATCATGACACTGAATGTGACTGCAGTCAAGGGAGCAAGTGTATGGTGCAGTATCGCCAACACAATACCCGTAGAGCTTACGGAGGTTTCTTCTTACGACGGTTATTCTCAGTTCACCGGAACATATGAAATCACAAAGGAATATTCTCTGCTGACAAAGGAGCAGGTTTCATTCCGTGCCGATTATAACGGTCTTACAGAGGTCAGGCAGGCAGGAAAAGAAAACGGAATCACACCCTATGACAACCACGGGCTCGGCAACGCAACAAGCTGTATTGTCACAAAGAATTATGCCGAAACCACTTCAACCGCATCACCCGATGACACCTCCGACCCAACATGCACACCTCAGCTTGAGGGCTCATATGCATACATCACGGAATGCAGTGTCAAAGACAACATTGTTGTTTATTCCACCGACACGGGCATGAAGATTCACGGTGAGCATTCAAGGCTGATACTCGGCGGATACAGAATGCCACCGAACAAAGTACGGGTTATGGATGTGCAGACAGAAGACAGCACATCACTTGCCTTTGCTTTCACACGCCCCGTCTTTGTCAAAACAGTTGTCGCTCCACAGGAATACCACATGGGAGCCCTTGAAAGAATATACAATGTTGAGGAATTCACAGGTGAATATATCGACATCCTTTTCATGGATACGGATGAATGCGGTTACATCACAGAGCCTGATTTCAGCCGGAGCAATGTCATTGAAAAAGCCGAATGGTATTCAAACACAGAAGAAGGCTTCATGACACTCAGGCTTTATTTCAGGGAAAAGGGCGATTTCGCGGGCTATTCACTGAAAAAGAATGATGACGGCACTGTTACAATCTCCCTCAAGAAAACAGCCGACACCCTTGCAGGTACACTCATAATGCTCGACCCCGGCCACGGCGGTTACGGTGCTCCCGGCACTTACTCCACATCAACTGTATATGAGCATGAGGTCACATATTCCGTTGCACTGAAAACTGCAGAAATACTCAGAAATTACGGTGCCGAGGTCATCATCACAAGAGGAGACAACGACTCCATGACACTGGCAGAGCGTGTGGAAATGACAAGAAAATATAATCCCGATGTCTTTGTCAGCATCCACTGTGACGGCTCTGAAAACCCCGAATTATTCGGCACACACACCTTCTACTACAAGAACTATTCCATGCCCCTTGCTGATGCTATACACAAGCAGCTTGTAGGTGCTTACAGGAGCTATGTCTATACGGACAAGGAATCCGAAGAATACACAAAGGCCGATGCAAAGTGCAAATTCTTCCCATACATGGTGACAAGAGTTGAGGAATGCCCCTCAGTCCTTGTGGAATGCGGTTATCTGACAAACGAAAACGACGCTTTATTCCTTACCTCGGAAAACGGTCAGGCTGTCACTGCAACGGCAATTGCTCAGGGAATCGTTGATTATATCGAAAAATCCTGAGATACCTGATTTTGTTCCATATTGCCCTCTGCATATCATCGGGCAGCACCCTTGAAAGCATCTTTATAATAACAGGAACACCATTCGGATAAGACACATCAAATCCGTTGTCGCTGTCAAGGAGTGCCTTATCAACCACCTTAAACGGATATGTCATAAACAGAAAATTGTTGATACTCTCTCCCTGTGGCGACCTCTTCGCCACGGGGATAAATTCTGTCGAAACCCAGTAAGGACACACCGCTGTGACAGTTACGCCCGTATTTCTTATTTCATCGGCAAGTGCCCGTGAAAATGCAAGGACATAGGACTTGGTTGCCCCATAAACATTCATATAGGGCAGAGGCAGGAAGCTGCTTGCAGAAGCCATATTGATAATTGCTCCGTTGGGTGCCATATAGGGCAGACACAGCTTTGTCAGCACTGTCAGAGCCCTTACATTGACATCTATCATGTTTTTGACATCGTCGGTATACTGTGACTCAACAGAGCCGAATTTTCCGAAGCCTGCGGCATTGACAAGAAGATGAATGACAGGCTTCTCTTCTTCAAGAGCCTTTTCAAGGACTCTCAGTGACAAATCAAGGGAAAGGTCAAGAGAAAAAATCCTTGTCCGGGTATTTATAAAAGATGCCGTTTCCCTGAGTCTGTCCTCACGGCGTGCAATGAGCCATATACAGTCAAACTTGTATTTTTCGGAAGCAACAAGGGCAAACTCTCTCCCTATTCCCGAAGACGCTCCCGTGATAATCGCAATTCGCATAAAATCCACCTCACATATATTATTGACCTTAAAAATACAAATAAACGCCACAATGCAGCCTTCCTGAGAAGACTGCATTGTGACATTTTAAGAGGTAGTGTACTGTATGTAATCGTCCGAAGACGGGAGTAATTTGTCTGTCCTTTTCTTGCTTAGTATAATCCGCAACGGTCAGGACAGCTGACCTTTTATGATGCATCTTATGTCTGTATTATAATTACAAATGCTTAAAGCAATATTGAAAGAAAAAACTTTTTTTAATCGTCCCATTCACAGCCTGTGACTGTGTCCATATCAACGCCCTTTGTTTCATGGGTTTTCTTTATAAGGGTGATAAGGGCACCGATAAATCCGGGGACAAGAAGACCGAATGCGAGAATGCCGATTATAGTATTGCCGAAAATCATCTTGACGATGAATGAAACGATGTATGACACTGCAAAGCCTACAGCAGTAACGATAAACTGTGCAGACATTGTTGATGAACGAAGATTTGTGGGTGATGACTCACCTATCATCATGATGATAACATCGTTTGTTGCATAGTAGCTGCCCACGAACATACCGCAGAAGAAGCCTACAACATATGCATTCCAGCCGAGAACTGAGCCTATGGAGAAAAGACAGAATGTGATAAGACAGTCTGCAGCAATAATAATGGCAGCCTTCTTTCTTCCTCCCCATTTTGCGTCGGATATAAAGCCGAGGATAACCTGTGCAATTGAACATCCGAGAGGGAAAAGGAACAGTGCAGTTGTAACGGGACCTACACTGACAGCATCGAGAACAGCCTCACCGATTTCGGGGAACATGCCGTTATTCACATAGTTCTGAGCATAACCGTAAGACATGATAACCTGATAGTCAACAGAGCCGATAAACCCGACATTTGCAATTGCAGCAGTGATATAAAGCCACTTGAGCTGCTTGTGCTTCATTGCGAATTTAAGGGCAGGAATAAGACCGCCCTGTGCATTTTCAGCACTCTTCTTTGCTTTCTCTGCGGCTCTTTCTTCATCGGTCATTCTCAGATAACGGAGTCTTGAGTCAATGAACGGGTCTGTTTCCCTTGCAAGAAGCAGTGCAATAAGGCTCGACACAACACCCACAATGGCAGGAATCATGTATACATTACGCCATTCGGATGCATTTTCCATAAACATTCTTCTGAGAAGAGGCACAAGCATAACGCCCATGTTTGCAAAGAATTTTATTGAGGAATACACTCTTGCTCTCGATTTTGTGGGCGATGATTCCATTATGTAGACAACGTGCATGTCGTGGGGAATGAAGAACTGCACCATACATGCTCCGATAAAATAAAGGAAAATATTGTTTGAAAGGAATATTATGAGCATAGCAAAGCTCATGCCGAAGGTGTTTATAATAAGGAATTTCTTTCTGCCCCAACGGTCAGCAAGGGGTCTGTAAAGAAGACCTATAGCCTGAAAAGGCACAACAAGAATTGACAATATATCAAGGAAGCCTACGGAACGCTCACCGAAATTCTGAAAAAGGTCGTTGGCGATTTCCGTTTTCATAAGTGTGCCTATCTGGGATGCAATTTCATCTGTTGCATAGATAAGGGAAATCAGCAGAACGAGATAAGCGAAATACATATTACTTTTGGGACGGGCCTTCTCCCTTTCCCATTTCTTAATTTCCTTTTCACGCCTGAGAGCCTGCTTTCTCAGCTTTTCGGGAGTCATTGTTTTTGTACTCATTCAACTCTCTCCTTTCATATATTCAATTATATAACCCGCTGTTTGTTATGTCAATGAATAAAACCGATTAAAACAAAAAAAGCCGACATCGTTGATAGTAAAATAACAGAAAGTTGTCAGTAAAGACAACTTTCTGTATCAGAGAGATTTTATTCAAATCCTGTCTACATTGTAGAACACCCAATCGTATTTGCCGTCAATCTGCTTCCATTCGGCAATAACCTTAAGTCTGCACTCAAGTTCAAATGATGAACCAAAATCCTCAGATTCATAATAATATGCACTGATCTCATATTTGCCGTTATCAAGAAGACGGTATTCGATTATTTCTGTTTTAAACTCAAAGGGGCCGTAACCTGTCTGAGGACATTCAATATAAACATAATCACCATAACAATATGATTCACCTGTATTTGATATGTAATTTGCATCAAACTCAATCTGATAGATGTTTTCGCATATCCACTTTATGTTTTCCGCAGGAATTTTATAATAAGGATAACCTGCACCCGATGATAATTTATTAAGCGGATCACTGATTTTGTTACCTTCTCCGTAGGATATATAGGTATCCTCATTGAAATATGCTTCATAAGTAGGAATAAACAAGTCTGAATGAATGATATAATCCACAACATATGCAGTATCGGCTGTTTTATAATCAAATGTATTGCCGAACATATTTGTCAGAAGGTCAGCCATTCTGTCAAAATCGGGAGTATCAATTTTTTCGACACTGTAAAATACCCAGTCATATTTGCCGTCAATCTGTTTCCACTCGGCAACAACTTTGAGTCTGTACTGTAATTCTTTCGGAATATTGTATTCCATGTAACCAAAAGGCAAAACATAAAAGCTGGCAGTGACTTCATATTTTCCGTCATCACGCAGTTTATAGTCATCTATTTCGGTACCGAAATCACATCCGTAACCTGCCTGAGCAAATTCAATATAGACATATCCGTCGTAACAATAAGATTTGCCTTCTGATGATACATAATTTTCATCGAATTCAACCTGATAAATATTTTCACATATCCATCTGACATTTTCAGCAGGGACCTTGTAATAAAACATTAATTTTCCGAGGGGATCAGTGTAACCACAACCATCACTTTCTGCATCATTGAAATAATTATAATAAGTCACAATAAAAAGATAATCATGAATAATATGATCCACAACATATGCAGTATCTGCCGTTTCATAATCGAATTCGACATCAATCATATCTGCCAGAAGATCTGACATTCTGTCAAAATCTGCTGGAACAGCTTCTTTATCAGATTCATCAAGTCCTGCGGCTTTACGGAGAATTGCTCTTGCATCACCTGCAGAAATTGTACCGTTACCATCTGCATCGGCAGCATAAGCGTATACCCCGCTGATAACATCAATTCTTGCCGCAGCTCTTAATGCCAGACGGGCATCAGCCGCAGTCACCTTTCCGTCACCGTTGATATCCGCTTTTACACATACCTCATACTGATAATAAATATTACCTTGTTCATCGCCCACAGAAATCATACAGCCTGTGCCCACAAATGAATTTTCATCCAATTTGTCACCGTTATGTGTATGAACATAAATATACTCATTATCAACACTTTCTCTGATATCACGAGGATACAAACGGGTTATTACTATAACACCGTGCTCCCATATATTAATACCCTTACCTTCATACGGCAGAAGTTCATTATCAGAATTGTCGCCGTCAGGAGGTGCGGTAGGTTCCTCGGGAGGCTTTGTTGAACTTTCAGGAGGAATTGTTGTATCTTCGGGTGATACAGTAGGTTCTTCAGGAGAAACGGTTGTTTCCTCGGGTGGCTGAGTTGTTACTTCGGGAGGAGCAGTCGGCTCTTCGGGAGGAGTAATCGGCTCGTCAGTTGGCGTTTCAGACTCTTCCGGAACGTATTCGGGCATATCTTCGGGGGTGCTGTTATAATGAATTGTAACAGAATCAAGTTTGCTGTTACCGTAGGATATTGCCATATTTTTCCACTCTGCTTCACTGCCACCATAGTATACATCCGTAAGTCCGCAACAGGCAACAAATGCAAAATCGCCAATACCTACTACTGTTTCAGGAATGAATACACATTCAACATTTGTAGCAGCACTGAGATTATAATCAGCTATAAATGTGCTTTCTTCACTAAAAATCACATTTCCTTCAAAACTGTAATTTATATCTTCTACATATTCCCCGTCAGGCTTATTAACAATGTTCCAGAGTTCTGAGCCTAAATCATACACAATCTTACCGTTGCCGTTGGAATCGGTGAACTCACTATATTTTTTACTTTCAACAACAGGAATGTTTATATCCTGAAGATAATGACATCCGTCAAATGCATTCTCTCCCAGATAACGAAGACCATCAGAAAGGGATACATTTGTTATGTTTTCGCAATATTCAAATGCACGATCACCGATATATTTCACGGAGTCCGGGATATTAATATCGGTCAGACTGTAACAGAATGAAAAGGCACTGTTTCCTATAAATTTAAGACCTTCCGGTAGTTCTACATTTTTCAGACTTTTGCAAGATGCAAAAGCACCTTCACCAATGTTCGTTACTCCTGACGGAATTGTTACACTCACAAGTTCATCGCAGTCATAAAAAGCATTCTCTTCAATACTCAGAGTGCCTTCTCTTATTTCGCATGAAGTAATATGATCTTTTGCACAGATCAGATGATTTCCTATATACAATACACCGTCTGTCCAGTTTGCTGCATTTTTGTAAAACTCTGTTTCAGCCAGATAATAATCAAATCCTAACGCACCGTCACCAATTGTAATATTTTCAATATTCGGACACCCCTCAAATCCCCAACCGGCAGAAAACAACACATCACCATTACCGATGGTTATTTTTTTAAGGTTTTCACAACCATAAAAATCCCAACCGTCGAAAAACACAACATCTCCATCGCCGACTGTGATGTTTTTAAGTGCACTGCACCCATAAAAACTCCAACCGTCAGATACAATCATATCACCATTATTAACTGTGACGCTTTCAAGACTTGTGCAACCTTCAAACCCCCTGCCACTGTAAACTATCAGATTACCGTTACTGACCGTGACACTTTCAAGACCTGTACAGTCGTAAAACCCAAAGCCATCAAAAACTATCAGGTCACCGTTACTCACTGTCAAGCTTGTAATTTTTTTACAACTTGCAAATGAACAGTCAACTGCAGCTACCGGATAACCGTCAACAGTATCCGGAATAACAATATCACCAAACAATTTATCCTTGTCAACAATGTCTGTTATCGTTACTGCATCATTGTTAATTTTATATGTGAATAGTTCAGAAATATCATCTTGTGCAAATGATGTCAGTCCAAGAGATGTCATCATTGAAAAAATCATAACAAGGGATAACATCCCTGCAAAAATCCGCCTAAATTGTTTTTTCATATTAAAACCTCCACATAATAATATGCCAAATAAATTACACCAAAGATTTCATCATCCGTCAAGCATTTTTAAATATATTTACATTTTATTAATAAAAAAAACAGCTCCCACAAAAGTGAGAGCTGAAAATTGCGATAAAGAAATTATCTCTTTGAGAACTGGGGTGCACGACGTGCGCCTTTGAGACCGTATTTCTTTCTTTCCTTCATTCTGGGGTCTCTTGTAAGGAAACCTGCCTTCTTGAGTGCGGGACGAAGGTTTTCGTCGAACTGAAGAAGAGCTCTTGAAAGACCGTGACGGATAGCACCGGCCTGGCCTGTAACGCCGCCGCCTGCTACTCTTACAACGATGTCGAACTTCTCTGTTGTGCCTGTGAGAGCGAGAGGCTGACGAACGATGAGCTTGAGTGTTTCAAGACCGAAATAATCGTCGATATCTCTGTCATTGATTGTGATTTTGCCTGTGCCGGGATATACACGGACACGAGCTACTGAACTTTTTCTTCTACCTGTACCGTAGTAGTAATTGCTTTCGTACATTTAAACTGCCTCCCTTTCTTAGAATTCTCTTGCTACGGGCTGCTGAGCTGCATGCTTGTGCTCTGCACCTGCGTAAACATGAAGTCTTGTGAATGCCTTTCTGCCGAGTGTGTTAGCAGGAAGCATACCCTTGATAGCCTTTTCAACAACGAAGCAGGGCTTCTCTTTGATAAGAGTTGAGTACTTAACTTCTTTCATGTTGCCGATGTAGCCTGTGTGATGATAATACATTTTCTGATCGAGCTTTTTGCCTGTAAGAACAACCTTTTCAGCATTGATAACGATAACATTGTCACCGCAATCTTCATGATATGCGAAAGTGGGCTTGTGCTTACCTCTGAGAAGAACAGCAGCTTCAGCAGCGAGTGCGCCGAGTGTTTTGCCTTCTGCGTCAAGAACATACCAGTCACGCTTGATGTCAGCGACTTTGGGCATATAAGTTGACATAATTCTTACCTCCGTATATTTGTACTTTTTTATAAACAAAAATCAAGCACACCGTTTCCTTCAGTGCGCTTGATTATAATATCACAATGAATTTACATTGTCAACACTTTTTTTGCAATTTTTTAAAGGAGATTTTAAATGCTCCGTTTTTCTCCGTTTTTCTCGCGTTTTTAAAGTGTTTTCTCACTTATTATTTTGCAAGAAATGTAAGAGAAATCTCTGCAAGAGTGTCGGGATTGGTTTCAATAACTATATGACTGCCGTCAACATTCTGAAGCTCAGCCTCGGGAAGAGCTGCTGTAACCTCACTTACGATATCAGCGCTGATAACATTGTCACCGTTTGCCCATACAAGAAGTGTGGGAGTATCGATTGCTGAAAGTGCTTCCATATCTGTATTCTGTGCATTTGCACTTGCAAGAAGCATTCCTGCACCTGTGCCGGGAATCATAAGAGGATCAGCAAGAAGTGATGCATCGTAATTCTTTGCATACTCCATATCACCTGTTGTCATATAAACTGCAGCCTTTACGATAAGGTCTGAGCTGAGAACCATCCTGAAGATGCCGTCCATCATCTTGCTTACGAAATCGTTTGTTGCAAGTGATGAAATCATTGAATTGCCCTGAGTATAAATTGTGCTGGGACAGAAGAGCATAAGAGCTTCAAGGTCGTTTTCACATGCGATGTTCATTGATACGCCGCCGCCCATTGAGTGACCAGCAACAATCCATTCGCTTGTGGGAGCGATTGTTTCCATGAAGTTCACAACAAGAGCTTCTCTTGCGATAAGCTGTGTGTCAGCAGTTTCTCTTGTGCTGTAACCGAAGTTGGGAAGGTCGATAAGATAGCAGTCATAACCCTCTGCACTCATGATTTCAGCCATGCCGTTCCATGTTGTGCCTGAGTACAGGAAGCCGTGGATGAACATAATTCTGCCCTTTGCTTCACCTGCTGCAGGTACAACTGTGTAATGAATTGAGTATTCGCCCTCTTCGTAGTAGCCGTCTGTCACAGCTTCTTCGGCAGAGATGCTGATTGTGAACATTCCGAATACCATAACAAGGGACATAAGGATCGCTATGAGTTTTTTTGTGGTTGTCATAAGAATCGTCCTTTCAGTATATATAATGTAATATATTATTCTTCAGCTTTTTTAAGCTCAATACCCAGAACATCAAGCTGTTCCTTGTCTACGGGTGAGGGGCATTCTGTCATAGGCTCTGTTGCATCCTTGAGCTTGGGGAATGCAATTACATCACGGAGTGATTCTGCACCGACCATCTGCATGACAAGTCTGTCAAGACCGATACCCATACCGCCGTGAGGAGGAGCACCGTACTTGAATGCACCGAGGAGGAAGCCGAACTTTTCGTTTGCTTCTTCGGGAGAAAGACCGAGAAGGCTGAACATTCTGTCCTGAAGCTCGGGATTTGTAATACGGATTGAGCCTGATGAAAGCTCGATACCGTTAAGAACAAGGTCGTATGCCTTTGCTTTGACTGCCGCCTTGTCTGTTTCAAGATAGTCAAGACATTCGTCCATGGGAGAAGTGAACGGGTGATGCATTGCAACATACTGCTGAGCATCTTCGTCCCAGTCAAAGAACGGGAATTCCGTAATCCACAGGAAATTGTAGCCGGGCCTGATGATGTCAAGCTTCTTTGCAACTTCACATCTGAGAGCACCGAGGACTGAAAGAACAAGTGACTTCTTTCTGTCTGCAACGATAAGAACGACGTCGCCCTTTTCTGCGCCTGCCTTGTTGAGGATTGCAGTCATTTCGTCTTCTGTCATGAACTTTGCGAATGATGATGCGATGCCGTCATCTGTCATTCTTATCCATGCAAGCCCCTTTGCACCGAAGCCCTTTGCAGTTTCTGTGAGCTTGTCGATTTCTTTTCTTGAAAGAGTCTTCACTGCATTCTTTGCCGTGATACCTCTTACAGTACCGCCTGCCTCAAGAGCAGATTTGAATACAACAAATTCACTGTCTTTAACTTCTTCTGAGAGGTCGAAAAGCTCCATATCGAAGCGTGTGTCGGGCTTGTCTGAGCCGTATCTGTCCATAGCTTCGTTATATGTGAGTCTGGGAAGCTTTTCGGGAATATCAACATTGATAGCTTCCTTGAAAACCTTGTGGATGTACTTTTCAATCATTTCAAGAACATCGTCAACATCAACAAATGACATTTCAAGGTCAATCTGTGTGAATTCGGGCTGACGGTCAGCTCTGAGGTCTTCGTCACGGAAGCATCTTGCAATCTGGATGTATCTGTCAAAGCCTGCAACCATTGAAAGCTGCTTGTAAATCTGAGGTGACTGAGGAAGTGCATAAAAACTGCCGTTGTGAAGTCTTGAGGGAACAAGGAAGTCTCTTGCACCTTCGGGAGTTGACTTCATGAGCATGGGAGTTTCAATTTCGATAAATCCGTTGTCATAGAAGTAATCTCTTGTGATTTTTGTAACCTTGTTTCTGAGAAGAATGTTCTTCTGCAGGTCAGGTCTTCTCAGGTCGAGATATCTGTATTTAAGTCTGTTGATTTCAGCTGTGGGGCAATTTTCGATGATTTCAAAAGGAGGAGTCTCACTCTTTGCAAGAAGTCTGAGCTCTTCAACATCAATTTCGATTTCACCTGTGGGAATTTCTGTGTTTTTAGCACTTCTTTCCTTTACCGTGCCGACAACTGCAAGTACATATTCACTCTTGGCACTTGCTGCCTTTTCAAAAACTGCTTTATCTGTATTCTCGTCGAATGCAAGCTGAATGATGCCTGTTCTGTCTCTTAAATCAATGAAGATAAGAGCGCCCAGGTCTCTCTGACGCTGTACCCAGCCGCAGAGTGTGACTTTTTTGCCTGCATCGGCAAGTCTTAAATCACCGCAGTAGTCTGTTCTTTTAAGACCCTGTAAAAAATCCATTATAATAATCCTCCTAAAACTGATGATACATCAACATCACCGACATTGAAATCATCAACTGCCTTGTTGATTGACATATTTATAAAGTTGACTGCGAAATCTTCGAGAGCAACGGGAACTTCAGTTCCGTCTGCCATGCATTTCACATTCACAACACCGTTTGCAATTTCGTCAGTACCGAGAACTGCTGTGTAAAGAACGCCCATCTTGTTTGCGAACTTCATCTGAGCCTTGAGTGATCTGCCGACTGTATCAAACAGACATGCAACGCCCTCCTGACGGACCTGTGAAGCAAGTTCGGCAGCCTTTATATTTGCTTCATCGTTCATTGAAGCGATGTAAAGGTCGGTGGGATTCTCAGCGGGAAGCTCAATTCCTCTTGCCTCGAGAAGCATCATGAATCGTTCAAGACCTACAGCAAAGCCGCATGCAGGAACAGAGGGACCGCCCAGCTGTTCAACAAGACCGTCGTATCTTCCACCGCCGCAGACTGTGCTCTGTGCACCGATTGAGCCTGTCACGAACTCAAAAACAGTTCTTGTGTAGTAGTCAAGACCTCTTACGATTGTGGGATTGACTGTGTATTCAATACCCATCGCATCAAGATATTTCTTAACTGAGTCAAAGTGTGCCTGACAGTCATCGCAGATATAATCGAGAATTTTGGGAGCATTCCCTGCAATGCCCGAGCAAACAGGACTCTTGCAGTCGAGAATTCTCATGGGGTTTCTGTCAAGTCTGCCCTTACATGTTTCGCAAAGGTCATCTATATTTGAATTGAAATATTCCCTGAGGGCTGCCTGATAATTTTTTCTGCATCCGGGACAGCCGATTGAGTTGATTTCAAGCCTTAAATCATCAATGCCGAAGAAGTCGAAGATGTGTTTACCAAGAGCGATAACCTCTGCATCAGCAGCAGGAGCAGCAGCGCCGAAGCACTCAACACCGAACTGATGGAATTCACGAAGTCTGCCTGCCTGAGGCTTTTCGTAACGGTAGCAGGGAGTAACATAAGCAAGCTTCATGGGCATGGGCTCATTGAAAAGACCGTGCTCAAGGAATGCTCTTACAGCACCTGCAGTGCCTTCGGGCTTGAGTGTAATTGAACGACCGCCGTTATCCTCAAAGGTGTACATCTCTTTCTGTACAACGTCTGTTGTTTCACCGACTGAACGGTTGAAAAGCTCTGTGTGCTCAAAAACGGGAGTTCTGATTTCCTTAAAACCGAAGTTATTGCCGATTTCAAGCATTGTGCTTTCTATAAATCTGTTTTTGTAGCTGACTGAAGGCAGGACATCTCCCGTACCTCTTGCAGCCTTAGTAAGTAATGCCATAAAAATACCTCATATACTTAGATAAGGCGACTAAAAGCCGCCTTGTTTATTTACTGATTCAATTTATTTTACAAGTTCACGCCAGTCAAGGTCGCCTCTCTGCAGTCCCATAACAAGACATTCTGCTGTAGCAATATTTGTTGCAAGAGGGATATTGTGAACATCACAGAGTCTGAGAATATCAGCCTCGTTGGGTTCATGGGGCTTTGCATTGAGAGGGTCTCTGAAGAAGAGAAGAAGGTCAATCTCATTGCACTGGATTCTGGAGGCAATCTGCTGGTCGCCGCCCTGAGAACCGCTCATGAATCTTGTTATCTGAAGACCTGTTGCTTCTGATACGAGTCTGCCCGTTGTGCCGGTGGCGCACAAATTATGATGGCTCAGAATTCCGCAATAAGCAATACAAAACTGAGTCATAAGTTCTTTTTTTGAGTCGTGAGCTATCAAAGCTATGTTCATTTCTCTGCACCGTCTTTCTGTGAAAAAATAAAGTTTACTACAGTCTTACGCAATAAATAATAACACAAAATTTTACATTTTTCAATATTTTGTACTAATAAAATATTTATTTTTTTTATTTATATCTTCAATGGTATATATTTCCCGTTTATCCTGTCATTTATTCTGCCCACAGCCTTAACAAAAGGACTTTTTTCATCGGGCTGAGTGCCTGTGACGGAAAGGAAGGGAATTTTTTTATCCTCAGGCAGTATCCCCAGAAGCATGACACCTGATTTATCAATAACACCGTCAACATTCAGAAGCTTTGATTTCACAGCCTTTTTCTTTACAAAACGGTTGATGACAAGACGCATATCATCCCTGTCCACACCGTATTTTTCGGCCTCACCTGCTGCAGCACAGGCACATTTGACGGAAACCTCATCTGCCGTTGCAACAAAAACGGCTCTGTCGCACGCTTTTGCACACATTGCAAGATTGCTGTCAATCCCTGCAGAGGCATCGATTATAATAAGGTCAAAATCTTCATACAGACCTGTAAGCGTCTTTATGGAATCATCAGAAATATCATCGGGATAATATGAGGGTGAGGGCAGAAGAAACAGAGAGTCACTGACATTGACAAGAGCATTCTCCCTGTCACAATGCCCGAGAACAACATCTGTCCAGGTGTTCATCACCCTGTCGCTGACACCAAGCAGAATGTCAAGAGCACCAAGTCCCGTATCGGCGTCGATAAGAAGCACCTTACTGCCGTTTTTTGCAGCTCTCATGCCGAGAAATGCGGCAAATGTAGACTTCCCTACACCGCCTTTTCCCGATGCAATCATGATTTTTTCTGCCATAATCCTACCTCTTTCTGATGTTTTATCTGAGCAGCTGATTTGTCTGCTGAGAGGATGAAATCTGATTCTTTGTTGAGAAATAATACTCATATATATCAGCGGCAACAGTAGCAGTTGCAGTACCGCTGTCAACACTTTCGATAATAACCGCAATGGCGATTTCAGGCTCATCAAAGGGAGCAAAGGAAACATTCAGACCGTTGTTGCCCTTGACTGTTTTGCCGTCAACGATACGCTTGACCTGGGTTGTACCTGTTTTCGCACCGACTCTTTCGGTTATGTTCGCAAACGCAGATTTACATGAGCCCGTGGTTGTAACTGCAAGCATACCCTGCTTTATAATATCAAGCGTCTGAGGCGAAATACCTGTCTCCTCAAGAATTTCGGGCTCTGCCGAGAAAATGACCTTGCTGTGGTCGGCATTCATTATGCTTCTGACATAGTGACATCTGTATCTTGTGCCGCCGTTTGCAATTGTTGCGCCGTAGTTTGCAAGCTGAATGATTGTGAAAAGGTTATCCGACTGACCGATACCTGCCTGAATCGTGTCACCCATCTGCCATGTGGAGCCGATTGACTCCCTGTATGTTCTGCCTGCAAGGATACCCGATGATTCAGAAAGCTCAACACCCGTTTTCTGACCGAGACCGAGCTTTTTACTGTAATCATTCATGATATCAATACCGACAAGATTACTTACATTATAAAAGAAAACGTTACATGACTCCTCAATAGCCTTTACGACATTGATGTTACCGTGGGAGTCAAGACATGAGAATGTGACATCGTAATACTGAAAAACACTTTCGCAGTAAAACAGGTCGTCCTGCTTAAGGCTTCCGCTTTCAAGACCTGAGATAGCAGTGGAAAGCTTCATTGTCGAGCCGGGCTCATATGTACTCTGCAGAACACGGTTGATAAGGGGTGAGCCGTCTGCCTTGACAAGCTCGTTGTACTTGTCAAAATATTCAGAAAGATTGTATGATGGATAGGATGCACTCGCAAGGATTTCACCCGTATCGACATCCACAACAACGACCGCACCTGCAGCATCAAGCTCTGATTCGGAGGTTGATGTAAGCTCAAGAATTCGTTTTTCAAGGGAGTTCTGAGCAACTCTCTGAAGCCCCGAATCAATAGTAAGAATAACAGAGTTTCCCTGCTCGGGAACAACGGAATAATCACTTGTCATGTTACCCTCTTCATCAATTGTCAGGGTCCTGATTCCCTTACTGCCCCTGAGATAATCCTCCATTGCACCCTCAATGCCGAATTTACCAACATAATCAGTAAGTGAATAAGCGTTCATTTCGAGAAGCTCAATCTCATTTTCCGTATAATTGTTATTTGCAATATCTTCACTGAGCTCCTTCTGATTTCTGTCATATTCTTCACTGCTGATGATGCCCGTAACACCGATTATATGAGGTGCAATTGTTCCGTCAGTGAATTCACGGTAAGTGTCAACCTGAGCATCAACACCTCTGAAAAATTCACTCTTTTCCTTGATGATTGATATTGTGACACCCGAAACATCACGGGCAAAAGTATAAGGCGTTGTAACGGAATAACCCGTTCTCCACATTTCATAGCAGACCGATGCAATTTTTCTTGCAGTGACACGGTCATAATCCTCAAGTGAATACATATCTATAAGGGCATCAAGACAGTTTTCCGCAGTCGCATAGGAATTGAGGTTGAGCATATTCTTATGCTTGAGGTTTTTTATGTCAGTTGCCCTTTCCTCTTCAAAAACAACATTGCCGTTTTCGTCATATATAACGGGAAGATTGTCAATCCATTCCTCATTCTGTGACTCACAAAGCTCGATAAGAGCAGCAATTATTCTGTTCCTGTCAGCCTGCTTTGAGGGGAAGACAGCAGCATTGAACTCTATGCTGTTACCCTGTCTGTTTGACACGATTGTTGCACCGTTACGGTCAAAAATCTCACCTCTGGGAGCCTCGACAACAACATCATATTTTGACACGGAAGAATTACCGTCCTCTCCGTCACCGGAAACAACAGTAGCAGTAAGAACAATACCGTACACGACAAGTATAACTGCCATGAAAACGATAAAGTAATTCATTCTTTTGTCAGTTCTGTTCCTTCTCAAAAATAATCACCGTCACTCAGTTCAGAGCATCCTTTTCACACAGTCTGCGGCTGAGTGCCCTTACAAGATAATAAATTATGAATGAAACTGCCGTCGTGATAACTGCACCCGGCAGATAAAAGCCCAAAAGCTTTGAAAATCTGTTGTCACCCAACGGAATATACACGGTAAACAGCCAGTAAAGAATACCGTGAAGCCCCGTAGTTACTGCACATATACAGTATTCTGTCAGGAGCTTGTTTCTCATGACAAACCTTACAAGCAGACCGGCAGCACAGCCTGCGAAAGCAAGATACAGACCGTTGAAGCCGTCGGGTGCCGCACTGCACACATCCCAGAAGCAACCGGCAGCAGCACCGTAAAGAAGCCCTGACATTGCACCCTCACACATGCCGATTGATATGACAAGAGGAATCAGCAGGAACATTCTTGCGCCGAAGACATCGGGTAACAGACCGTCCGTATTCTGCAGGACAGCCGTGATGATAACAGCAATAAAAAGCACTATTCTTTTTACGGCAACGGGCATGCCCTCAAAGCGGAACATGGTTTTACCTCATTTCTTGTGAATCAGAATTTGCAGGGTAATGCACAATGCACAATGCATAATGCATAATGCATAATTAAAAAATTCAAGCCCGAAGGGCTTCCGAAACAATCTGACGAAGGCAGATTATATCACATTTGCGTAGCAAATATATCACATCCGTCACAGACGGATATATCACATTTTCTGCAGGAAAATATATAACTGCATTAATTTATCGCTCAGCGATAAAGCAATGCTTATTCCGTCATTTCCTCTTCCGTCATCTTAGCAAAGGCTGTGATGACAAACACATCATTTACAGAACGGACATCGACTGCAGGCTCAATTATGCCGTAAACAGAAAGGTCTGTCTGCTCACTTTTCACGGCAGTGATTGTGCCGACTGTCAGGTCACGGGGAAAAATACCGCCCAGACCCGATGTACATACAATACCGCCGGGAGCTACTGCCGTATTCTCCGAAAGACCCGACATTCTGCACTGACCGTCATAGGACAGTGCCGCTGTGGTGTTGGAATATCCGTTTTCTCTTGATTTTATTTCATATACACTTATGTTGAGAGTAGGGTCAAGAATAGTCTTCACAACACATGTTGTAAGACCGACCTCCTTGACAAGACCTACAATGTTATTACCGTAGATAACCGGGTCATTGACAGAAATGCCGTGAGCAGAGCCCTTGTCAAGGGTGAATGAATCATAGACATCGGCAGTATTTCTTGTCACAACCGTTGCAGCGCAGAACTGATAATCGGGATTGGCTTCACGGACCTGAAGAAATTCCTCATAAGCGTTCAGCTTCTGCTTTGTTCGTTCATAGTCAACGAGCTGTTCTTTATAAACAAGAGCTTCACTCTCAAGCTCGGCAATCTCATCCTTATAGACTGATGCCGAAGCAAAGGAGCTTTTCCAGTCAGCCGTTTTTTCTGCAATATATGTCGCCATCTTCTGAAAAGGTGCATAGACAACACCTGCGGCACTTGTAAAGGGTGACACTGCACTGTCTGTCACACAGGCAAAAAGCACACCCAGCAGCAATGCTGACAGAATACACAGCATGACCTTTGCTTTTACACTTTTAAAAAAGTTTTTCATTACAACAATCCTCTGAAAAATTTATACACCGAGAACATTCTTCTCAAGACATCTGCCCGTACCCGTCGCAACGCAGTCAAGGGGGTCCTTGCAGACTCTGACAGGCATCTTTGTGACCTGAGAAATGAGCTTGTCAATACCTCTGAGAAGTGCTCCGCCGCCCGTAAGAACAATACCTCTGTCAAGGATGTCGCTTGCAAGCTCGGGAGGTGTTTTTTCAAGTGTATCACAGATCATGTCAACAATCTGATTGACACAGTCGGACACAGCTTCCCTTACTTCAGCAGATGTGATTTCAACATTCTTGGGAAGTCCGTCAACGAGGTTTCTGCCCTTGATGTTGAGTGCTGCCTCACCGTCATAACGGTATGCTGAGCCGATTTTTATTTTTATATCCTCAGCAGTTCTTGAACCGATGAGAAGATTATGCTTTCTTCTTATGTAGGCAATGATTGCTTCGTCCATGTCGTCACCGCCGACACGCACGGAATTTGATGAAACGACATCACCGAGAGACACAACTGCAACCTCAGATGTACCTGCACCGATGTCTGCAATCATACTGCCGACGGGCTCACTGACGGGAAGTCCCGCACCGATAGCTGCAGCCATGGGAACCTCAATAAGGCTTACATATCTCGCACCTGCATTTCTTGCAGCGTCGTGGAATGCACGCCTTTCAACCTCTGTAACACCCGAGGGAATACAGAGCATGACTCTTGTTCTGTTGAATGGGCTGTTGCCCTGAGCCTTTCTGATAAGTGCACGGAGCATATCTGCAGTCATTTCATAGTCTGCGATAACGCCGTTCTTGAGGGGTCTTTCAGCAGTGATTGAGCCGGGAGTCCTGCCTATCATTGTTTTTGCTTCAGCACCTACGGCAACAACTCTTGAGGGAGTTTCCCTTACATCCATTGCAACAACGGAGGGCTCCCTGATGATAATTCCTTTACCCTTTGCATATACAAGGGTGTTGGATGTGCCCAGGTCTATTCCTATATCCTGTGAGAATAACATATAAATCACCTTAAACCATTTAATGTACAATGTACAATGTACAATTTACAATCGGGTATCGCTACATCTCCGACTTTTGCCGAAAATGATTGTACATTGTAAATTGTTCATTGTAAATTGGTTCTTTAAACACTTAATCACTTTATTATAGCTTTAATTTATAAATATTACAAGTAGATTTTATATATTTTTGTAAGAAATTTTATCATAAATATTCAAAAAGCCCTTGAAATGCCTTTATTTTGGTGGTATAATACATTACAGTGATAGTATATTTTACTTGAGCGAGGGTCCCCTCGCTCTTTTGTTTTGCTATCGAGTATATTTTATCGGAGGTATGAAATTGGCTGAAAAGAAAAACACCGTTGCCGTCGTATGGGACATTGCAAAGCCCCTTGCAGATGAGCTGGGACTCATCCTGTGGGATGTCCGTTTCCAGAAAGAAGGCGCCAACTGGTATCTCAGAATTTTCATTGACAAAGAAGGCGGCATTGAGATTGACGACTGTGTCAACATGAGCCATGCAATCGAAAAGCCCCTTGACGAGCTCGACCCCATTGAGCAGAGCTACAACCTTCAGGTTTCTTCACCGGGTATCGAGCGTGACCTTGTCAGAGATGAGCATTTCGTCGGCTATGTGGGCGAAAAAATCATGCTCAAGCTTCCCCGTGCCGTTGACGGTCTCAAGGAATTCCACGGCATACTCGAAAAATACGAAGACGGCGTACTGACGCTCTCCTACGGTGACGGAAAAACACTCTCCGTCAACAGAAAAGAAACTTCATGGGTAAGAGCAGACGACTTCCCCGGCTTTAATTAATTCAGTTTAAAAATTTTTCACATAAACACTCAGAAAGGATGACCTAAAAAAATGGATAAAGAATTTTTTGAAGCCGTCTCATTGCTTCAGAAAGAAAGAAATATTTCTGCAGATGCACTCTATGAGAAGATTGCAAATGCCCTCGTAATTGCTGCCGGCCACAACTACGGCACAAAGGACGGCATTTTCTGCGACATCAATCCCGAGGAATACAGCGTTCGCCTCTACATGAGAAAGACTGTTGTTCCCACAGAAGAGGATGTCATGGACCCTGCAATCGAAATCTGTGTTGACGAAGCACAGCAGTACAGATCAGGCGCTGTTGCTGACGACGTTGTTGAAATCGACCTTGAAATCAACGATTTCGGCAGAATTGCAGCTCAGACAGTAAAGCATGTTCTCCGTCAGGGCATCAGAGAAATCGAACACAGCCAGGTTCTTCAGGAGTTCCAGAGCCGTAATCAGGAAATCGTTACTGCAAAGGTTCAGAACGTTGATGCAAAAACAGGCAACCTCACTCTTGAAATCGGCAAGACAGAAGCAATTCTTCCCAGAAATGAGCAGATTCCCGGTGAAAAGTTTGAAGTCGGTCAGCTCATCAAGGTTTACATCGTTGATGTAAGAGACACGGAAAAGGGCCCCAAGGCTATGCTTTCAAGAACTCATCCCGGTCTTGTAAAGAGACTCTTTGAACAGGAAGTTCCCGAAATCTTTGACGGCAACATCGAAGTAAAGGGTGTATCCCGTGAAGCAGGCTCAAGAACAAAGCTTGCAGTTTACAGCAAGGATGCAGATATCGATCCCGTAGGTGCATGTATCGGTCAGAGAGGCGCCAGAGTCAGCAAGATTGTTTCCGTACTCGGCGGCGAAAAGATCGACATCGTAAAATACAGCGAAAATCCTGCAGAATTCATTGCTGCAGCACTTGCTCCCGCTGAAATCCTCAGCGTTGAAATCATCAGTGAAGCTCTCAGGTCATGTCAGGTCACTGTGCCCGATACTCAGCTCTCACTTGCAATCGGCAACAAGGGTCAGAATGCCCGTCTTGCCGCTAAACTCACAGGCTGGAAGATAGACATCAAGCCCGAAAGCGGCTTCTATCAGCCCATGATTCAGTTATAATTCTAAAAAAACTAATTATGCATTATGCATTGTGCATTGTGCATTAATCTACGGAGGTCTTTCTGTGCAGCAGAAAAAAATCCCTATGCGTAAATGTGTAGGCTGCAATGAATCGAAATCAAAAAAAGAGCTTGTCAGAATTGTCAGGTCACCCGAGGGTGATATAAGCCTTGACACCACAGGCAAGAAGTCAGGCAGGGGCGCTTACATCTGTCCCTCTGCAGACTGTCTGAAAAAAGCCGTGAAGTCAAAGAGGATTGACAAAATTCTTGAAGTGACCGTTCCCGCAAGCGTTTACGAAGAAGCTGAAAGGTTGCTGACAGAACAATGACAGATAAATTTTTTAATGCATTGGGGCTTTGCAGGCGTGCAAAAAAGCTCTGCATCGGTCATGACGAAGTAAAAACATCTGTCAAAAACGGAAAGGCATTGGTTGTGCTTTTAGCATCGGATGCTTCGCCGAGACTCGAAAAAGAAATGAACAACATTGCAGAAAATATTCCCGTTATAAGAACGGATGCCACCATGCAGGAAATCGGTTACGGCATAGGCAAAAAATCAGGTGTATTCTCAATTACAGACAACGGACTGAAAGACCTTGTATTATCAACAATAAAGGAGGACTCAATATATGGCACAGGTAAATAAGTACAGAGTTCATGAAGTTGCAAAGGACTTCAATGTCAAGAGCAACGGAGTTATTGAACTTCTCGGCAGATATTTTGAAGATCCGAAAAAGCATCAGACAGCTCTCACAGACGAAGAGCTTGACATCGTTTTTGAAACTCTCACTCAGATGAAGGCTGTTCAGAGCTTTGATGAATATTTCAGAGTAACAGCAGAAAAGAAGGAAGAGCCGGCAAAGAAAGAAATCAAGGAAGAGCCGGCAGCAGAAGAAAAGGCTGAAGCTCTCGCAAAGACAGAAGCAAAGCCCGAAAAGAAGCAGGCTCCCGCTGACAAAAAGCAGGCTCCCGAAAAGAAGAATGAATCAAAGCCCTTTGAAAAGAAGGCTGACAAGAAAAAGAACAACGACACTCCCATTCAGGCAAGAACAAAGGGTGATCAGCGTACAATCGACACAAGAGGTTCAAACGTTGACCTTGAAAAGTATAATGAAAAGTACGACGAAATCGCTCCCGAAAAGTCCAGAATGAAGGACAGAGATACTGCAAAGAAGCAGAAAATCAACCAGAAGTCAAAGCAGTACCGTAAGCAGGGTATGCGTTCAGGCAAAAAGGAAACAGAGCAGGAAAGACTTGCAAGAATTGCTGCAGAAAGAGCAAAGAAGCAGATTGTTGTCAAGGTCGGCGACGAAATCACAGTCGGCGAGCTTGCATCACGCCTTAAGGTCACAGCAGCAGAAGTTATCAAAAAGCTTTTCCTTTACGGCATAATGGCTTCAATCAACGAGGTTATCGACTTCGATACAGCTGAAATCGTTGCAACAGAGCTCGGTGCAAAGGTTGAAAAGGAAGTTGTTGTCACAATCGAAGACAAAATCATCGATGACTCGGAAGACGATGAAGCAAACCTTATCCCCAGAAGCCCCGTTGTATGTGTTATGGGTCATGTTGACCACGGTAAGACATCACTTCTTGATGCTATCAGACACACATCCGTAACTTCAACGGAATCAGGCGGTATCACTCAGCACATCGGTGCTTACAGAGTAAACCTTGACGGCGAAGAAATCACATTCCTTGACACTCCCGGCCACGCAGCCTTCACATCAATGCGAGCAAGAGGTGCAATGGCTACAGATATCGCAATCCTTGTTGTTGCAGCTGACGACGGTATCATGCCCCAGACAATTGAAGCTATCAACCATGCAAAAGCGGCAGGTATTCAGGTTGTTGTTGCTATCAACAAGATGGATAAACCCGATGTCAACCCCGACAGAATTCTTCAGCAGCTCACAGAGCATGAAATCGTTCCCGAAGAGTGGGGCGGTGACACAATCTGCGTTCCCGTATCTGCAAAGACAGGTATGAATATAGATAAGCTCCTTGAATCAGTTCTTCTCATTGCAGAAATGAAAGAACTCAAGGCTAACCCCAACAGAAAAGCAAAGGGTATTGTTATCGAAGCCAAGCTCGATAAGGGCAGAGGCCCCGTTGCAACCCTCCTTGTCCAGAACGGTACACTCAAATCAGGCGACATCATCGTTGCAGGTACAGCAGTAGGCCGTGTCCGTGTTATGACAGACTACAAGGGCAAGAAGATTGACGAAGCAGGCCCCTCAGTTCCCGTTGAAATTGCAGGTCTTGCAGAGGCTCCCAATGCAGGTGATGCATTCGATGCTGTTTCAGACGAAAGACTCGCAAGAGAGCTCGTTGAACAGAGAAAGCAGCAGGAGAAGGAAGCTCAGTTCAATTCAGTTCAGAAGGTTACTCTCGACAACCTCTTCTCAACAATTGAAGCAGGCGAAATGAAAGAACTCAACATCATCGTCAAGGCTGACGTACAGGGCTCGGTTGAAGCTGTAAAGCAGAGTCTTGAAAAGCTTTCAAATGATGAAGTCCGTGTCCGTGTTATCCACGGCGGTGTCGGTGCAGTCAACGAATCTGACGTTATGCTTGCTCATGCATCAAACGCTATCATTATCGGCTTCCATGTAAGACCCGACCCCGTTGCAGCAGCAAATGCAGAGCGTGACCATGTTGAAATGCGTATGTACATGGTTATTTACGACTGTATTGAAGATGTTGAAGCCGCTATCAAGGGTATGCTCGCTCCCAAGTACAGAGATGTTGAACTGGGCAGAATTGAAGTCAGAAGCACATTCAAGATTTCTTCAGTCGGCACAATCGCAGGTTGTTATGTCCTGAACGGCAAGGTTCAGAGAAACGCAAAAATCCGTGTTGTCCGTGAAGGTATCGTTATTGCTGAAGATGAAATTGATTCACTCCGCCGTTTCAAGGACGATGTCAAGGAAGTTGCATCAGGATACGAATGCGGTATCGGTCTTTGCAAGTTCAATGACATCAAGGAAGGCGACATCTTCGAGGCATATATAACAGAAGAATACAGAGACAACTAAAAATTCGCAATTATCAATGTGTAATTCGCAATTTCGGAAAAGGCTTTGCCTTTTGATTCATTATAAAATCAACACCGAAGGTGTTCCGATAATTGCGAATTGATAATTTCCGATTGCAAATTATAAAAGAATTATGCATTATGCATTATGCATTGTGCATTGACGAAAGGATGAATTGTTTTGTCAATGTATAAAAATGACAGGACAGCGGAAGATATCAGAAGAGAAATCACTGCTGTCATCAGAGAACTGAAAGACCCCCGTGTAAAGGACAAGCTCCTTACGGTTGTAAGAATTGAGCTTGCAGGAGACCTTTCATTCGGCAAAGTATATATAAGTGCCCTCGAGGGCTATGAAACAGCAGTGGGTGCGGCAAAAGCTCTCACTCACGCTCAGGGACTCATCAGAAGAGAAGTCGGCAACAGACTTCACCTGAGGAAATCCCCCGAACTCAAATTCATTGCAGACGATTCCGTGCGTAAGGGTATTGAGCTCTGGCAGGATTACGAAAGTAAAACCCGAAAGGATACTGATGATGAGAATAACTAAAGAAGAAGCAGCTTCAATGCTCCTTTCAATGGATAATATTCTTATTTTTGCTCACGAAAACCCCGACGGGGATGCTGTGGGCAGTGCCTGTGCATTGTGTCACGGGCTTATTTCTCTCGGTAAAAAAGCGGCAGTGTGGCTCGACGGCATTCCTGCAAATGATGTTCACCTGACAAAGGGAATAATGTTTGACAATTCATTTACGCCCGAGCACATCGTATCAACAGATACTGCAGACAAACGAATTCTCGGTGCAGGATGCGGTTTTGACAAGAGTGTCAGCGTTGAGCTTGTAATCGACCACCATTTCACAAACACCATGTACGCTGAGAACACATATCTTGATGAAGAATCTGCAGCGGCAGGTGAAGTTGTATATGATTTACTTCTCGAAATGGGTGTCACAATCACAAAGGAAATGGCTGAATGCATGTACATCGCAATTTCTACAGACACGGGCTGTTTCCGTTTCGGAAATACAAAAGCCCGTACACTCCGTACTGCGGCGGCACTTCTTGACTGCGGAATTGATGCAGGTGAAATCAACCGTATCCAGTTTGAAACAAAAACAAAGGAATATGTTGCCCTTGAAAAAATGGCAATGAATTCCCTTAAAACATATTTCGACGGCAAATGTGCCGTAATAATGCTCACCCTTGACATGTTCAGGGAGAGCGGTGCCCTTGAAAGTGAAACTCAGGCACTCTCTTCCCTGCCCCGTCAGATTGAGGGCGTATATGTGGGCGTCACAATGAAAGAAAAAGAAGAAGGCTTTTTCAGGATTTCCGTCAGGACAAATGCTCCTGCAGATGCATCTGAAATCGCATCACATTTAAGCGGCGGCGGTCATCCCATGGCTGCAGGCTGTGCATTCGTCGGAAACAAGGATGATGCTCTCAGAGCCGTTCTTGAACACACCGAAAATCAGCTGAAAAAAGCAGGATTGTTATGACAGGTTTTATAATACTCGACAAGCCCGAAGGTATCACATCATTTATCGGCGGTGCGATTGTCAGGCGTGTTACAAAAGAAAAGAAGACAGGACACACAGGCACCCTTGACCCTATGGCAACGGGTGTTTTGCCTGTTGCGGTCGGAAATGCAACAAGATTCATAGAACTTCTTCCCTCTCATGACAAAGGCTACCGTGCATCTTTTAAACTCGGTATAACAACCGACACACTCGACATAACAGGTACTGTTCTGACAACAAGTGACAATATTCCCGATGAAGAAGATGTTAAAAAAGCAATTTCTCACTTCAAAGGAGAAACTGAACAATTACCACCCATGTATTCGGCTATCAAGAAAGACGGAAAAAGACTTTATGAGCTTGCCCGTCAGGGAATTGAAGTCGAAAGAGAAAAACGCACCGTTACAATTTACAACTGCGATTTTGTCTCTTTTGAAAACGGCGAATATACCATTGATGTGAAATGCTCAAAAGGTACATATATCCGTTCACTCATTTCCGATATCGGAGAAATGCTCGGATGCGGTGCTGTTATGACTGCGCTCAGAAGAACACTTTCCAATGGTTTTTGTATTGAAGAAGCACATACGGAAGATGAACTTAAAAACGCAGAAGACATTTCCGCATTCATCATCCCCGTTGACAAGGCGCTTGAAGCTTACCCCGCAATAAAAGTGAGTGAAGCTCAGGCAAAGCGGTTCAGAAACGGCGGTGAACTTGATGCCGCAAGGCTTCACACGAAACTTACACCCTCACTTTACAGAGTCTATTCACCCGATAATAATTTTTTAGGACTCGGTGAATACAGAGAAAACGAAACAAATCTTTTTGTTAAAAGGGTTTTTGTAAATGATTGATTTGAATGGCAGAAAAACAGCCGTCGCACTCGGTAACTTCGACGGCCTGCATAAAGGGCATATTGCCGTTATAAACGAGGCTGTTACGGAAAAAAGTAACGGTCTTTTGCCTTGCATTCTGACCTTTGAATCACACCCTCAGAAGACTCTCAGAGGCTCGGCACCGAAAAAAATCATGACAAGAAGTCTCTGCGAAAAGACAGCGAAAGAACTCGGCTGTGAAACAGTCAGAATTTCATTTGAAGATGTCAGAAACATGTCTCCCGAAGAGTTTTTCAATAAAATTCTTATAAAAAAGCTTAATATAGGTTTTGTTTCATGCGGTTTCAATTACCGTTTCGGCAGAAACGGCGAGGGCAATGCCGATACTCTCCGTAGCTTGTGTAAAAATGCAGGAATCGGCTTCAGCTGTGTCGGTGAAGTTCTTTATAATGACGAGCCCATAAGCTCAACAAGAATAAGACATGCAATTGAAAACGGCGACATTGAAAACGCAAACAATATGCTCGACAGACATTTTGCATATGATTCCGAGGTTGTTCACGGTGACAGAATCGGAAAAAGGATACTCGGCTTCCCTACAATCAATCAGTTATTCCCCGACACACATGTTGTGCCGAAAAACGGTGTCTACGCCTCTGCAACAGAGGTTGACGGCAGACTTTATCCGTCAATGACAAACATCGGCAAAAGACCGACGGTAAAGGGCGATGAGCTTCGCAGTGAAACATGTATTATCGGTTTTTCAGGCGATTTATACGGTGCTCATCCCGAAGTAAGACTTTTAAAACTCATAAGAGAAGAAAAAAAATTCCCCTCTCTCGAAGCCCTTTCAGAACAGCTGAAAAAGGACTCTCTGACAGCGGAAAAGATATATAACGAGGTGTTCCGATGAAAATAATACTTGCCTCGGCATCACCGAGAAGAAAAGAACTGCTGACACTTGCAGGCATTGAATATGAGGTTGTTGTTTCGCAGTGCGAAGAAATACTTCCCGACGGCATCACTCCCGACAAAGCAGTTGAGGAACTTGCAAGACAGAAGGCAGAAGATGTATTCAGCAGAAATCCCGATTGTATGATTATTGCCGCTGATACCGTAGTGGCACTCGGCAACACAATCCTCGGCAAACCGAAAGATGAAGACGATGCATTCAATATGCTTTCATCACTTTCGGGAAGAAGACATACAGTTTATACAGGCGTCTGCATTAAAACAAAGGACAAGACTGACATTTTCCATGTTGCAACAGAAGTTGAGTTTTATCCACTTTCTGACAAGGAGATAAAGGACTACATTGCAACCAAGGAACCCATGGACAAAGCAGGTGCTTACGGAATTCAGGGCAAGGGCTTTATGCTTGTCAAAGGCATCCACGGTGATTATTTCAATGTTGTGGGTCTGCCTCTTGCAGAGACGGTAAGACATATAAACAATAATTTGTCGGGCTGAAGCCGACAAATTATTGAATGATGTATGCCTGACGGCAAATGATGGATTGCTACGCAAAATGATGGATGACCTGCGGTCAAATGATGCGTTTGCCTATGGCAAACATTTATGGAGGGCTCCGCCCTTACCCATTATAAATTTAAGCCGCAAAGCGGCTTCCGAAATTTTTGCCGAAGGCAAAAACATCATTTTTGTGAAACAAAAGCATCATATTCGCCCTTGGCGAATGCATCATTTTTTCCGCAGGAAAAATGCATCATTCAGAATTTATCGTTCAGCGATAAATTCTGATTTATTGTACCGCAATAAATCAGTTTTTTATTGACACTTCCTTTTTTTGGTATTATAATATTTACAAATATGAATAAAGAAGGTAATTATATGAAAAAAATCACAAAGAAGCTTCTGTGTGTACTTCTTACTGCTGTTCTTCTTTCATCATCAGTTCTCCCCACCTTTGCAATGAGTGAATTTGCATGGGACTTTGTCTGGGAATCAGCCGATGCAAAGGCAGGGCTTATCATGTTTGTGGGCTCCGATGAAACTGAAAGAAATTTCACATGGTACACTCCTGACGAAAACACTCCCGAAGTTACTGTCAGTTCAGATATTCTTATGCTTGATGCAGAGACATTCACAGGTACTTCAGAAAAAGCCACCGAAGGTGATTATGTCAACCATGTAACAATAAAAGGGCTTGAATACGGCACAACATACTATTATAAAGCAACAAGCGGTGATTATGAATCTGCTGTATATTCATTCACAACAGCTTCTGAAAATGAATTCAAGGCTGTTTATATGACAGATATCCATATCACTGACGATGAAGAAAATCCCGATTCACTTTGCACTACATCATTCAATTTCAACAACACTCTTGAGGATGTTCTTGCAAGGGAAAGCGATGTTTCTCTCATTCTTTCAGCAGGTGACCAGGCAACAGAAGGCCGTGCAGCAGAATACAAATCATTCACAGCTTCACCTATTCTTAAGTCAATTCCCGTTGCAACAACAATCGGCAACCACGACCGTAAGGGTGCTGAATACAAGACATTTGCAAACCTTCCCAATGAATATGAAGAAGCAATGATTTCCTCATATGTCGGCGATAATTACTGGTTTGTAAAGGGCGACGTGCTTTTCCTTGTTGCCGACACAAACAATGCATCAGGTGCTGACCATTATGAATTCGTTAAAAAGGCAGTAGAAGCAAATCCCGATGTAAAATGGAGAGTTATGATGGCTCATCACGACCTTTACAGCGGCAGAATCCCCCACCGTGAAAGCGAAAATGAGCTTCTCCGACTTATGTGGGCACCCATAGTTGATGAATTCGCAATTGACCTTGTTCTTCTCGGTCACAGCCATTTCTATACAGTATCAAATGTTCTTTACAACAACAGGAATGCAGCTCCCTTTGCACCTGAAATGGTTGACCCTGCAGGTACTGTTTACATGGTTTCCTGCTCAATCAACCGTCCCAGAACAGAAGAAGAGCTCGGTCTGAATGAAGAAATCGGCTTCGATTACCTGACAATGGAGCCCACATACAACATTCTCACCTGCAACGAAGACTCAATCACAGTTGAATCATACGAAGTAGGCGCTGAAGATGCATTCAATTCATTCACAATAAAAAAGACCACCAACGAGGGCGGTCACGAATATGAGGAATCATATTTTGCTTCAATATTCAATAACTTAGTCAGAAAAATCGGCACAATATACGCACTCTTCAACAATATCGGCAGATACAACGACCTTAAGGAAGACGGCTTCGATGTAAACTTCTTTGATTGTCTTCTCGGTAAATAAAATATAATACATAACAGGGCTGAAACAAGACTTTCAGCCTTGTTTTTTTATAATTAACATTATTCTAACAGTTCATAAATAATTCATAATCAATTAAAGAATAAGATATAATTGAAAATAACAAAAGGGAGGATTTCTCAATGAAAAAAGCAATCATTTCCGCGTCTGTTCTTTCAATTTCAATTATTCTTTCATCTGTCGTATCATCAGGCTGTCTGATAATATCCATCATAAAAAAAATCATAACAAAAGTAAAACCATAAAAAGGTCGGCAAAACCGACCTTTTTATTATTTATCTTTATCCAATACTTTTTTACACCATGAACGCTTTTTGCATTCAGGACATTTTAAGTAACGGGTAGTTCCCATATGCATCGCATTAAGTGCCTGCGTATAGGTGGGCACAATCTCATAACCGCAATTTTTGCACTTGTAAGCCCCCACACTTACTTCAAGCTTCAATGCATAGAAGCAAGGTATCAGAAACACTGCACAAAGTCCGATAATTGCAACAATTTGCCATATTCCTTCGGGTATTATAAATGCGGCAATAGCGAGTCCTGCAAACAATCCTGTAATACTTACCCCCATAATCACCCACATTGAAGTCCAGACTGTTTTGTTTTTTCTTTCTATTTCTTTTGACATTTCAATCAAAAGCTGCTCATTTACCTGATTGTTGTTTTCCATACTGATTTTCTCCCCATTCAATAAATCATTTACTGTAATTCCGAGAATACGGCACAGCTCAAGCATTATTGATGAATCGGGAAGTGCTTTGCCTGTTTCCCATTTTGAAACAGCTCTGTCAGTGATACCAAGCTTTTCTGCAAGCTGCTTTTGTGTAAGACCGGCATTCTTTCTGCACTCTGCAATAAATTTTCCGATTTTCAGCTGATCCATGATTTGTGCCTCCTCTCAGTTTCAGTATAGATGATTTTTCACCATAAATCTACACACTGTCGGTTGATTGGGGAGAAATCAACCAACAGTGGAGTGAAAGGAATAAAACCAATCTCCCATTTTATCTGTTGCACAGATATCAGTACAAAAAAGCTATGAGGATTATCTCACAGCTTTTTATTTTGTATCATTTGTAAGTCCTAAAATGTAATCGGTTGTTACGCCGTAAAACTGTGCAAGCTGAACCACAAAACGAGTAGGAATTTCTCTTTTTCCTGTTTCATAATTACTGTACACCCTTTGGTCAATACCCAGAAGAGCAGCAACTTCTTTTTGTTTCAGGTCTTTATCGTCACGCAAATCCTTAAGACGCGGATAATACATAATCTCACCTCAATAATAGTATAATTACTATTAAAAAAACAGTATTGACTTTACTATTGTTTAGTAGTAAGATAATTATAAGATGGTTATATAAAAGTATCCGTCACAGACGCCAATCAAAAAAAGAACAACACAGTTAATACTATCAATTACTGTGTTGTTCTTTTTGACAAAAATTTTTACATCATATTTTTAACTATTTCTGATATTCGTTATTCAGGAACTTTCCGATTTCATCAAGAAACATACATGCATCGTTATACTGTTTGATTGCATCATCTTTTGCAATAACGAAAAAGTCATCATAATCACTGTTGTTACGGGCAAGAAACAATCTTCGTACGATTGCAGACATTTCTTTGTCAAAGGTTCCGTTTTTGATATATTGCTTCTGAAATTCTGCAATTACACCTGAATGCTTTTTACTGTCAAATCCGTCAAGTGCAAGCACCGCACGGATTGCATGAAAAACCGCATAGTACGAACGGTTTGCAAGCGATTTATAGCTTTCGTTTTCAGCAAGCAAAGCTGCATCGGATAAACATTCTTTTGCTTTGTCAAACCTCAGTTTTGACAAGGTTATTCTTTCTTCAGACAGCAATACGAATCCCCTCCCTGTCAACATTTCTGTAAAACGGCAAGTCATTCATATATTGCTCAAACACAGGAGATGAAACAACATGAACAGAGATTATTATGTCATACAAAAGCTCCATATCTGTCATTTTATCAGCAATAGTCTGTGTGTATTGCCAACACTCAGAAACAGGCACCTCTGCAAGGATCATCATATCAATGTCTGATTCTTCGTCATAATCGCCTCGTGCATACGAACCATACAGAATAACGGAATCAAGCTTTTCTTTCAGAATATCTGCCGACAGTTTTGCGACTTCCTTTGTTATCAATTGCAACTGATTGACTGAACACATAATCTCACCTCTTTAATTATATTATATACAATATATTTTTCAAAATCAATAGGTTTTTCACTTTAGGGAATACAAGCCGATTGAAAAACAGAAAGGACGCATTTCAGCGTCCTTGAAGTTTTATATTGTAACCGAAGTCTTCACACACTTATTACCTGTAAGTTCTTCGCTTCTTGCATCGGGCTGGCTGAAGCCTGCAAATACCGTGAAATTCTTTGCAAAGACATCTCTGTTGCCCTCTTCGTCAACGGAAGTGAATTCTCTTTTTTCAATTTTAAGAGTAACTGTCTTTTCTTCACCTGCATTGAGACTGACTCTGCCGAATGCACAAAGACTGTGATTTCTGACTGCAAATGTGCTGTCTTCGTCCCTGATATAAACCTGAAGTGCATCTTCTGTCGCAGTGTCACCGATATTCTTGACTTTTACTGTCACTTCTGCACCGTCAAAGCCGTTGTTGTCAAGGACATTTACACTGATATCTGTTGCAACGCAGTTGCCGTAAGTCAGACCGTAACCGAAAGGATAAAGAGGTGTGCCCTCAAAATAACGGTATGTTCTGTTTTTCATTGAATAATCATGGATGTCAGGAAGCTCATCGATTGAATTGTAGAATGTAACGGGAAGCTTACCTGAGGGAGAAACCTCACCGAAAATGATTTCTGCAATGTCCTTACCGCCTCTTGCACCGGGATACCAGCACTGAAGAACTGCAGCAGCCTTATCCTGTGCTGCACGAAGGTCAATTGAACTGCCTGCCATATTGAGAACAATTACGGGCTTGTCCTGTGCAAGAATATGTTCCATAAGCATCTTCTGAGGCTTGGGAAGCTCAAGTGTAACCTTGTCACCGGGGCCTGCATCGCCCTCTTCACCCTCAAGGACTTCGTCAAGACCGACAACAAGAAGAACAACATCACTGCGTTCGCAGACTGCAGAGCATTCTGCAAGCAGGTCAGGCTTGTCGTGCTTTGAAAGGTATTCTACAGTATCCATCCACATATGTGAGCCCTCTGAATAGAGAACTCTTGCATCCTCTCCCATATAGTCCTGAATAGCCTCAAGAACCGTTATATATCTTGAAGATGTGCCGTGGTAGTTACCTATAAGAGATGTTCTGTTGTTTGCATTGGGACCTATAACACCGATTGTCTTTATATCACTCTTTTTAAGGGGAAGAATACCGTCATTCTTGAGCATTACAATACTCTCTTTTGCAGCCTTGTGAGAAAGATTGATGTGCTCCTTACATTCAACAACATCGTAAGGAATTTCGTCAAGCTCACTCTTGTCGAAAAGACCTAAGAGAAATCTTGTTGTGAAAAGTCTTACGCATGAACGGTCAATGTATTTTTCTTCAAGAATACCTGCTTCGTAAGCTTCAAGAATTCTTTCGTATGTACAACCGCAGTTGACATCGCAACCCTTTTCGAGAGCAAGCTTGACTGAGTATTTAGGCTCGCTTGTAATCTTGTGATTTTCGTGGAAATCCTTGATTGCCCAGCAGTCCGAAACATAATGCCCCCTGAAGCCCCATTTACCGCGGAGATATTCATTCATAAGTACCTCATGAGCACAGCAGGGCTCGTCATTTGTTCTGTTGTAAGCACCCATGACGGCTTCAACATCAGCTTCCTTTACACAGGCTTCAAATGCGGGAAGATAAGTTTCTTCCATATCTTTTCTTGATGCAATTGCATTGAAGGTGTGTCTTTCGGGTTCGGGACCTGAATGAACAGCAAAATGTTTTGCGCATGCTGCCGCCTTGAGATATTCGCCGTCACCCTGAATACCCCTGACGAAGCTTACACCCATTCTTGATGTAAGATAGGGGTCTTCACCGTAGGTTTCGTGGCCTCTGCCCCAACGGGGGTCACGGAATATATTCACATTGGGTGACCAGAATGTGAGACCTTTATAAATATCTCTGTCACCTCTTGTGCTCTGCATATTATACTTTGCTCTGCCCTCGGTTGAAATGACATCACCGATTTCCTTGAGCATCGGTGCGTCAAATGTTGCAGCAAGACCGATTGCCTGAGGGAACATTGTTGCAACACCTGCTCTTGCAACACCGTGAAGAGCCTCATTCCACCAGTTGTATTCGGGTACACCCAGTCTTTCGATTGCAGGTGAATCGAAACGGAGCTGTGATGCCTTTTCCTCAATTGTCATTTTGCTGACGAGCTCTTCAGCCCGTCTTTTTGCTTCTTCTCTTGTCATAAATTCTGCCTCTTCGGATATAAATATTTATTTAACCGCAACGCCAAGATACTCACTGTAAACATAGGGAAGCGGATTTACTCGTGTACCGTCAAGCCACACTTCAAAATGAAGATGATAGCCTGTTGAGTTACCTGTTGTGCCGATTGATGAAAGGTGCTGACCTGCTCTGACAAAATCTCCCACATTGACTCTGAACGAGCCCTCGAGAGCATGTGCATAGCCTGTTACGACACCGCTGCCGTGGTCAACTCTTATATAATAGCCCCAGCTCCAGTGATATGTTGCCATAATGACCACACCGTCTGCAACTGAAACAATGCGTCTGCCTCTGCATGAGCCGTCATCGGAAGACACAATGTCAATTCCGTAATGGGAGTTATAAGGATTATAGCCCTGTGAAAGCCAGAAGCAGTTATCGGGTGCAGGCCATACGAATCTGCCGCCCTGATCCCTTGTAAGTCTCGGTGATACGGGAATACTGTCATCACCCACGGGAACACCCATTGTGCCGATTTTCACAAGCTGATTAACTGGCATTCTTGCATTGAATCTGAGAAGTTCTCTTGAAGAATCGACCTTTTTTCCGTCAATGTAAGTGTCCGTATAGGAAACAACATCCTGCCCCTCAACACCCGATACAACCGTCATTGTTGTGCCGATTGCAATGTTGTTGTCAAACTGCGAAACAGTATCAAAGGGGATTGTTTCAACCCTTATATATGTTTCAGTAAGTCTTATACTTAAGTTTTTCTTACCCTCTTTTATAAGGAGAACGGAGCCCTCGGGGATATTCTCTGTGTCAAGCTCCTGGTTGATTTCAAGAAGATATTCTTCCGTTATGCCGTAAAGTGAGAGTATATCCTCAAGGCTTTCCTCTGCCTTTACGGTATGCTCAACGTTGTCCTGACTGTAGCCTGTCATATATGCATAAAGCTCATCGGCAGTCATCATTTTCACACTGTCGGGATAAAGCCCCGTAACAGTTGTGACATCCTGATAAAAACCGACCGTGCAATTGTCTGCAGTGTAGCCGCTTGCTTCGGCATATTCACCCAGAACTCGGTTGCTCACTCTTATAAAGGTGTCCTCACTGCCGACAGCACACAGAAACTCACCGTCAACAAAAACACCGCATGCATTGACAGTCTTGTCACTGACAGCTGCAATAATGTTGTTGCTGACCGTCTCGTTGTCGTCAAGACCTGCAACGGTTGTCACTGTTATTCTGTATTCGGGCACAACCTGTTCAAGCTCACTTCCCAGAGATGAGAGTCTGAGACTTGCATCCTTGTAAGCCTCTTTGTAAGCATTTTCATCCTTGACAGTGCCGACGCTTTCACCGTCAATATAAACATCAACGGCAAATGTCACAGCCCTGAAGGTGCTGTTGAATGAAAAAAGAAATACAACGGCAAAAACGGGAATCAGAGTGCTCAGCACTGCCCTGTTGAATCTTTCATGCACGGCAAAAGCATGGAAGGTATATTTCAGAAAACGGAAAATACCTTTGACGGGCTTTTCTTTAAATTCTGCTTTCAGTACGGGGAATGCCCTTTTTACCTCTCCTGCAAACTGCACAGCCTCATTCTTTACGGCTTTTGCATATTTAAGGATAATCTTTTTGAAAAATGTGAACACAAACACAAAAAAGCCGGCAAAAAGCTTACCGACTTTTTTCAAAAATGACAGAATAATACGTGCTGCAGCACAAAAAGCTTTTTTGTAGCTCTCACCTAATGAATAGATGTCACCGTATATACTGTTGAAAAGACTGTTCATGCTGTCACCACCGTAAATCAGAATTTGTCAATGAACAATTTACAATGTACAATGATTTACAAAAAAACCGCCTGTATCGCTGCATCTGCACGATTGTAAATTGTACATTGTACATTGTTAATTGGTTCGACAAATTACTGTTTATTTGTTTTCATAAAGCCTACAACCGATGTGATTGCGAACTTGAGTCCGTTGGTTATAAGCAATGCAATCGCCATACCCCAGATACCGTATGTCATTGTAAGAGGGATAACGGTTGCCGCATAAATGACAATGTAAATGATGTTGATATACATCTGATGCTTTTCCGTTGCAACACGGAGAATAACCGTCATCAGGCAGTTTGAAATGAAGTAGAAAATCTGACCTGCATTTGCAACAAGGAAATACTGCTCTGCTTCACCGAATACATCGGGATAGAATATTTTAACAAAGATTTCAGATGCGATGTAGCAGCCTCCCAGAGCCACAATTCCGATGCCGAGAAGTGCCACAACGAACACTGCAAACATCTTCTTTGTGAATTTGCCCTCGTATTTTGTGAGGTAGCCTATAAGCACGCCGTTAAGAGGTGTGGTAAGAAGAGAAATAACCTTGCCGAGAAGTGTTGCAACATAGAATGTCGTTACCTCTTCACCGCCCATTGCAAGACCGAGAACAATCTTGTCAGACTGCTGTGCGATTGCCGAAAGAAGATTTGTTGCAGACAGGACGCCTACGGATTTCATTGTACCGGGGAACTCCGGTGAACGCTTCATAAGGTCCTTGCCCTTGAAGATATTGCCGTTGAAAAGCACAAAAAGTATTGCGGCAACCTCACCTGCAATGAATGTGAGCATCCACAGGGGGGAAACGAATTTATAGACAAGAAGTCCGAGGCAATAGCCTGCAGTTATAATTGCATAATAAACGAAAAAGCCTTTGTAATTGAGCTTCAGACGGTAATTGACATCGCCGTAATAACGGAAAACCGTGGCAATCATAAGCACTGTCAGAAGCAGGAAGTGGATAATGCTGAAGGACTGATACACAACAAGAGTTCCTGCTGCAACAGCAATACAAAGCACCGAAATAGCTGTCAGGAAAACATTGTAATCGCCGTTGGTATCCTTTTTCTCCCTCGCACGGACCATTCGTGAATAGTTGGCGGCAACACCGAAAGTCGTACCCATAATAGATACGACTGCGAAAATCGACTGATAATTGCCGAATGCATCCTCACCCATCCATTTGTTAAGCATGGGGTTTATAAGCACCTGAAGCATGCCGTTCATGAGCATAAGCCCTGCAATGCTGAACACCAGGTCGGACGCTATATTGAAAATTTTCTTCTTATCGGTTGCCATAAAACACTTCCGTTAAAATTATTTCTTCATATCTTCAAGCATGTATGATGCATACTTGAGGTCAAAATCATAGGTGAGCTTGAGATTGTTTTTGAATTCAAAGTTGAGATACTTCTTTGTTTCCCTGGGCATCTGCCATGCAAGCTCCTGACTGGGGAATGTTGTTGTAAAGTGGGGAATGAGCGTCTTGAATCTGAATGCCTCGGGAGACTGGGTCATGTAATACTCTTCTCTGTCAAGGGGGTCAAACTTATAGTTGCCGAGAGCACCTGTGATTTTCTGACATGTGATGACAGCATCGTTGTCATCAAGCTTTGTAAGATAATCGTCAATGAGCTCACTTGTGACAAAGGGTGCAACTGCATCAAGGATAATGATTCTCTCACAATCGGGATAATTTGCCTGAATGTGGTCAAAGGCACTCCTGAGTGAATCAAGTCTTTCCTTGCCGTTTACGGCAAAATCGAAGCCCGAATTCTTAAGAGCATCGGAATAATCAATACATGAGGGATCGCATACAACAATAACCTTGTCTGCAACCTTTGAGCCCTTTGCTGCATCAATAACATAATCGATAACGGGTCTGCCGTTGAGCTTGCAGTACTGCTTGGGGATGTTTGCACCGAAACGGTTGCCGACACCGCCTGACATAATGATAATGAAGTTCTTCATACTGTTACTCCTTTTTTTATTAAAATATTTCTGTCTTCAGAAGTTCAAAGTGACCGGGATGCCTGTCCTTTTCCTTGGGAAGATCCTGCCAGTTTGTATAGAGGAATTCAAGAACCCTGATATACTCAGCGGGAGCCATTGCCATGTCATCCCTGATAGGCACTTCCGTATAAGATGCAAAGAAATCCTTGGGGAAAACATTTCTGTGCTGTACGGGAAGGGGTACGCTGGGCTTGAAGTAAAGGTCGCCGTCACCTGTTTTTACGCTGTTTACACAGTCCTCGTACATTTTGTAAATCTTCTTAAGAGTCATCATCTTACCCATTGTTGTAAGAACTGCAACCTGAGCCTTCTGCATAAAGCTGTAGCCTGATGAGTCTGTAGGAATAAGTCTGTGTCCCATTGCAAGGCCGTAAATCATCTTGACCCTGAAAATCTGCTTCTTTACAAGCTTTGAATCTGTGTCATGAAGGCAGTAAAGCTCAATGAAAATTCTGTTCATTCTTGCATCGTTTGCAAAGTTGTTCTTTCCGCCGTCTGTGCTGAATGAATTGACTGCTTTACTGTTTCTGTAATATATTCTGGGAATGAAGTCGCAGTGATACTCACCGAATTCATTGTAATTCACGAATTCAAATTCATCACCGAGCTCCTCGGGAAGCACCGAGAGAAGCTTGTTGAAATCATCTCTCTTGAGGTCGATGTCGATATCGTCATCCCAGGGAATAAAATCCTTATGTCTGATAGCGCCGAGCAGGGTTCCGCCGCTGAGAGAATAATGAAGGTCATATTTCTTGCATATTCTGTCAACCTCACGGAGAATTTTAAGTTCAATACCCTGAATCTCATGAAGTTTAGCTTTCTGTTCGTCTGTGAAGTCTTTGTATAACTGCTGTGCTATATCCATCAGGAATCGTCCTTTCGATTTTCATTCAGTATAAATCATACCACAAGTCACTCTATTTTGCAATATATTTATTAATTTAATATTGAAGTTTATATATTTTAGTGTTATACTTTTTTCAATGGAGGTATCGGATATGAATACTGTTAAATTTAACAAAAAGGATACACTTGTGGTTGCTCACAGAGGCCTTAGCGGAATTGAAAAAGAAAACACAAATGCAGCCTTTGTTGCAGCAGGAAACAGAAGCTACTACGGCATTGAAACCGATGTTCATGTCACCCTTGACGGAAAATATGTCGTTTTCCATGACGACACAACAGGCAGGGTTGCAATTGACAATATGGAGATCGAAAAGACAACCTTTGACTGTCTTAGAAACCTTCTTCTGACAGATATTGACGGCAGAAAAGGCAGAAGCGACATCAGAATCCCCACTCTTCAGGAATATATTTCAATCTGCAAGAAGTACGAAAAGGTGGCAGTTCTTGAGCTCAAGAATGCCTTTACTGAAGAACAGATTTACGAAATCGTTGACATCATAAAAGAGCTTGAATACCTCGAAAATGTAATTTTCATTTCATTCTGCCTTGAAAATCTCATTTTCCTGAGAAAGAAGTATCCCGAACAGGCAGCACAGTTCCTTATTGACAATTACGAGCCCCGGCTTCTTGACACACTCAAGGAGCACAGACTCGACCTTGATATACAATACAGAGCACTCAATGCAGACAACATGAAGGAGCTTCACGATGCAGGCATAAAGGTCAACTGCTGGACATGTGACGACCCTGAAGCAGGCGAACAGCTGGCTGAATGGGGCATTGAGTACATCACATCAAACATTCTCGAATGATAACAGTCTGGGAAAAAGCACAAGGCACTGAAAAGCCTGTCCTGATTTACGGCACGGGCAACGGTGCAGACAGAATCATTGACGAGCTGAACCGTCTGAATGTGCCCGTTGCAGGCATTTTTGCCTCTGACGGATTTGTCAGAAGCCGTACATTCAGAGGCTTCCCCGTAATAAGCTACAGCGAAGCAAAAGAGAAATACGGTGATTTTCTCACTCTCATCTCATTCGGCTCACAAAGACCCGAGGTGTTTGAGAATTTCAGAAAAATCGCACAGGAAAGAGAAACATTCTCAGTTGATGTGCCCGTTTACGGAGACAACATCTTCAACCGTGATTTCTACGAAAAGCACAGTCACGAAATTGAAGAAGTCAGGAATATGCTCTGTGATGAAAAATCACGGCAGGTTTATGACAGCATAATCAGCTTCAAGCTCACCGGCGACATGAATCTGCTTTTCGGCTGTGAAACACCGAGGGACGAGGCATACGAAAGCATTCTTCAGCTGACAGCCGATGAAACATATCTCGACCTCGGAGCCTTTAACGGTGACACGGTGGAAGAATTCATTTCCCATGTCGGCTCCTACAGAAAAATATACGCTGCAGAGCCTGACAGAAAGAATTTTTCAAAGCTTCAGAAAAACACGGAAAGCATAAGCAATATTGAGCTTTTCAATGTCTGCATTTCCGACAGTGACGGCAGAATCCGTTTTTCGTCTGACGGAGGAAGAAACGGAAAAGCCGATGACAAAGGGACTTTTATTGATTCCCTGACAGTTGATTCAATTATCGGAAAAAATGATGTGACATACATCAAATTCGATGTGGAAGGCCTTGAAAAAGAGGCATTATACGGTTCACGGGAAACAATCAGAAGGTGTAAGCCGAAGATGCTTGTTTCATGCTATCACCGCAGTGAAGATATTTTCACACTCCCCCTGCTTGTGAAATCAATCAGGGATGATTACAGTGTTTACATAAGACACAACCCCTATATTCCTGCATGGGATACACAATTCTACTTTATCTGAAAGGACATAAACAATGAAAAGAATCACAGCAATTCTTGTTTCGGTTATGCTTCTTGCAATTGCAGTTCTTCCCCTTACCGCATCTGCATGGGGTGAGCCCAAGCTGATGCTTGCTGCAGCCTATGACGAAACATCAGACACAATCACAGTACAGTACAGGGTCCTTGAATTTGCAGGCACGGAAAGTGCCGATTTCAGGCTGAAATATAACCCTGCAATGGTTAAGCTTACAAACCACGAGGCTGCAGACCTGTCAGACGACATAGTAACGGAAATTGAGGAAATCCCCGAATCCGACGGTCTTATCGCAATTCAGTTCATTGACATGTATCATGTGGATGAAGAAGACTGTGAAGAGGACGGCAGTGCAACAGTTGCAACCTTAACATTCTCTGTCATCAATGATAATGCAGAGGATGCAGTATTCATCGCAACTGCAGACAGCTACAATATGGACCCGAATTCAGTGGAAATATTCCCCGAAAGAGCAACACTCAGAATCATGCTCAATCAGGGCAGCACATCAGCATCCACCCTTGAAGGCTATGACGCTCATGCTATCCTGACAAATAATAACGACGAATTAAACGGTAAGCTTACAAAGGTAATCATTGCCGCAGCCGTAACAGCAGTCGTGCTCATTGCAGGAACAATTGCAATAGTAGTGAAATACAGAAAGAAATAATAAAAAGCAGTCCGCGGACTGCTTTTTATTATTATTCTTTGTCGGCTTTTTTTGTTGTTTTTCTTGTTGTCTTCTTTACAGGCTTTTCCTCTGCAGGAGCATCTGCCTTCTTTGCTGCTGTTTTCTTTGCAGCAGGCTTCTTTTCCTCAGCCTTTGCAGCAGGTTTTTTTGCTGTCTTACGGGGTGCCTTCTTTGCAGGCTCCTTTTTCATAAGCTCAACAAGCATGAGTGCATGGCCTACATCGCCGTCAACGGCAAGGTTACCGCCGAAGAATGCATCCATGGGGTCTGCCTTACATGAAAGAATATTTTCAAGAACCTCACTTGAAACCGTGATTGCTGCTGTTCTGTCATGATAATCATAGGGCTCAACGGCAAAAACTCCGTTGACATATGCCACATAGAATATACCGCCGCAGTCGTCATCAGTCATTTCAACCTGAATTGCAAAGCTCTCAGTGAGCTTTGACTCGTCAATGACGCCGTACTTTTCCTTGAGTTCATTGAACTTTTCAATAAATGTCATCAGTATCACTCCTTCTTATGTTTTTGTATTATATATCCTTAAAAGAAATAATTCAACAGTAATTTGTCGTTATTATTGCCAAAAATATGTCAGCTATGCAGTTTTAATCAGAAATACCTTGTCAATGCCTTTACCTTACCGAGAATTATGACCTCATCAACAATAATCGGGTCCATAGTATCGTTCTCAGGCTGAAGACGGAAGTGACCGTTTTCCTTATAGAAGGTCTTGACAGTTGCTTCATCCTCAATCAGAGCAACGACAATCTCACCGTTTTCAGCAACGGGAGTTTTCTCGACAATAACAATATCGCCGTCAAGGATACCTGCATTTATCATGCTTTCACCCCTGACATGGAGAGCGAAAAGGGGCTTATCCCTTGACACGGGCCCTGAATAAGGAATGTAGCCCTCAATCTGCTCAACGGCAAGAATGGGCATACCTGCAGTGACTGTTCCCACAAGGGGTACGTTTGTTGTGTTGTCTGCCTCGGGACCGAGAACCCTGATTGAACGCTTGAGCTTCGGGTCGCCTCGTTCAATGTAGCCTGCCTTTTCAAGTGCAATGAGGTTAGCCTGAACGGATGATGTGGACTTAAGCCCTACAGCCGCACAGATTTCACGCACTGACGGGGGAACACCGTTCTGTGAACGCTCGGCAAGGAATTCATATATCTTCTTCTGAGTGGAATTAAGCTCTTTCATGAAAATCCTCCTGTTTCTATGCACAGTTTATACAAACTGAACTTTTGTTCACATACAGTATAACACACCTTTCCGAAAAAAGCAAACATTTGTTTAATATTTTTTACTGTTTTTTGAAATTTTTTATACTGCACATATGAGTTTTGCAAAAATGCTTGTAATATCGGTAAAAATATAGTAAAATAAAATGAATAATTCTTTATTGGTGTTTATAATGGCAAAAAAAACCGATACAAAAAAACAGAAAAAGGACAGCAGTAAACCCCTTGCACCTTCCCACACAAAGGGTTATTACCGTTTTTCAAAGGAATTCCCTTCAGTGACGGACAGCGAAGGTTACCGTGACAACGAGGTGTTTGTTTATTCCCCTGCAAAAAAAGCTTCCCTGAGAAGGAGGCTTATTGCTGTTTTTGTCAGCGTGTTTGTTGTTACATACATTGCAGTAATGCTGGGTTTTGCCGTTTCAAGGCTTCCCGTGGAGGAAAAGGGTGAGGTTTCTCAGGGCAACACCGCAGTAACAGTCCTTGAGGGCTTCAACGGTGCAGTCCTTTCAGGTGAGACACTGTCCTACAGCAGTGTTGAGTCAATAATCGGTGATTTCCGTATGTACGGCATTGACACCGTTGTGATCGATTTCAAGGATGCAGGCGGTTATTTCTATTTCAAGCCCTCTCTTGCAGTTTCGGGCGATGCCCTTTACAAGGCATCAGACAATGCGGCTGATGTTGTAAGGCAGTTCCGTGAGGCGGATATGACTGTCCTTGCCCGTATCGCATGCTTTGCCGATGACATTTATGCAAGAAACAATCAGGATAAGGCTGCATATGTGATTCAGACTCCCGAATCGGGCAGCTATCAGCAGATAAAGAAGCTCTGGTACAATACGGGTGCTGACTCCCACGCCTGGCTGAATCCCTACTCAAACGAAGTCCTTTATTATTTAAGAACGATAATAACCGATGTCACGGCACTCGGCGTTGACGGAATAATTTTTGATTATGTTGTCCTGCCCGAATCCTTCAGAAGTGACAAGCCTGTTTTTGAAGGCTCAGGTGAATCAGAAAGATCCGTTCAGGAGCAGATAACCTCTTTCATCATGACACTCAACTCAACCTACATTTCATGCGAAACAGGTGTATTCATACCCCACGGAACAATGCTTCCTGCCCTTGCAGACAAACGGATTCCCGGTATCTGCAATTCAGGCTGTGACTTTATTGTACCTGATTCAAGGCTTTCAACAATGCCCGACAACACAATACTCGGCAACATAAAATACACAAAGCCTTCGGTATCACCTGCCGAATTCATAAAGCAATACACAGAAGGTATACACTCACTTCTTGCTTCTGATGAAGCTCTTGCAGACATGTATATTGTCCCCATGCTCGAAGCATCAGACACAAGCGGTGTTCAGATAACCTCAGTCGCCTCGGGTGGCGGCAGTTCATATATCGTTTCCGATGACGGAATGGTATATTCAGCAGAAAATTTCAACTCAATTCAATAAAAGGAGCGATACGGCATGTTCGGTAAAAAGAAAGTCAATGAAGAAGTTCAGGACAACGTAAGAAGAGTTTCACTCGATGAAGTTGTTGCAGGGCTTACTCTCGATGAAAAGATTTCACTCGTTTCAGGCAAGGATTTCTGGCACACTGTTGAAATCAAGGATTCTCCCGTAAAAGTCCCCTCAGTAATGGTCAGCGACGGTCCTCACGGTCTCCGTAAGCAGGACGACGCAGCAGACAATCTCGGCATCAACGACAGTATTGTTGCAATATGCTTCCCCTCTGCAGCAGGTCTTGCGGCATCCTTTGACACGGAGCTTATGAAAAAGACAGGTGAAGCTCTCGGCGAAGAATGTCAGGCTGAAAATGTTTCAACAATTCTCGGTCCTGCAATCAACATCAAGCGTTCTCCCCTCTGCGGCAGAAACTTTGAGTATTTCTCAGAGGACCCCTACCTTGCAGGTAAGATGTCAGCAGCATATATAAACGGTGTTCAGTCAAAGAACACAGGCACATCACTCAAGCATTATGCAGTCAACAATCAGGAAAAGAGACGATTCACCGTTTCGGCAGAGCTTGATGAAAGAACACTGCGTGAAATCTATCTTCCCGGATTTGAAACAGCCGTAAAAGAAGCTCAGCCCTGGACAGTCATGTGCTCATACAACAGGATAAACGGTGAGCAGGTTTCGGAAAGCGAAAAGCTCCTTAACACAATCCTCCGTGACGAATGGGGCTTCAGAGGTCTTGTTGTGTCAGACTGGGGTGCAGTCCGTGACAGAGTAAAGGGTCTTAAAGCAGGTCTTGACCTTGAAATGCCCGGCACATTCGGTCTGAGTGCAAAAAAAATCAAGGCTGCAATTGAAGACGGCAGTCTTGACGAAGCTGTCCTTGACAAGGCATGCAGAAGAATCGTAAATCTCGCATTCAAGTGGACACAGAACAGACTTGACTGTGAATTTGACCGTGAGAAGCATCATGCAATCGCAAAGGAAACAGCCCTCAGGACAATGGTTCTTCTCAAGAATGAAAACAACATTCTTCCCCTTGACAAGTCAAAGAAAATCGCATTTATCGGTGAGTATGCTAAGAAGCCCCGTTATCAGGGCGGAGGCAGCTCACACATCAATTCATACAAGGTAACAGATGCCTATACAGGCTCAGTAAATCTTGCTGATATCACATATTCTCAGGGCTTCGGTGTTGATGACAAGGAATATGACAAGGCACTTGTTGCAGACGCTGTCAGAACAGCAGCTGCTGCAGATGTTGCAGTTATCTTCGCAGGTCTTCCCGAATCAATCGAATCAGAGGCATTTGACAGAAAGGACATGAAGCTCCCTGCATGTCAGAACTATCTGATTGAAAAGGTTGCCGAGGTACAGAAGAATATCGTTGTTGTTCTTCACAACGGTGCTCCCGTCGAAATGCCATGGATTGATAAGGTCAGCGGTGTGCTTGAAGCATACCTTGCAGGTGAAGCAGTCGGTGAGGCTGAAACAGACATTCTTTTCGGTATAGCAAACCCCTCAGGCAAGCTTCCCGAAACATTCCCCGTCAAGCTCAGCGATACACCCTGTTATCAGTGTTTCCCCGGCACATTCAACACTGTTGAACACCGTGAAGGCATCTTCGTAGGCTACCGTTATTATCAGACTGCAAAGAAGGATGTTCTCTTCCCCTTCGGTCACGGTCTGTCATATACAACCTTCAGATACAGCGATATGCAGCTGAGCAATAATTCCTTCACACCTGACACAGACAGTATAACAGTCAGCGTAAAGGTTGAAAACACAGGCTCTGTTTACGGTGAAGAGGCTGTGCAGATTTATGTCACACCCACAGAAAAGCATGTTTTCAGAAGTGACATCGAATTCAAGGGCTTTGCCAAGGTCGGTCTTGAGCCCGGCGAAAGCAAGGTTGTCACAGTTGAGCTTGATAAACGTTCATTTGCTTATTACAACATCAATGAAAAGGATTTTGTATGCGATGACGGAAAGTATGTCATCAGAGCAGGTGCTTCCGTTGCTGACCTCAGACTTGAAGCTGATGTTACACTTTCAGGCTTCGGAATCCATGAAAATCCCTATACTGCAGAGGTTGCAGCTCTCTATGAAAATGGTGAGGTTGCAAACATCAACAGAAGCGAGTTTGAAAAGCTCCTGGGCAGAAAGGTCGTTGTTGAGAAGCCTCAGAAGCCCTTTACATGGGACAACTGCTTCGGTGACACAAAGGGCACAAAGTGGGGCGACATAATTGAGTCAATCATCAATATTGTCAGCGCAAACCTTAACATGAACATCGGCAACTCCGACATGATTTATGCAGGTGCCATGGAAACTCCCGTCAGGACACTTGTTTCCATGGCAAACGGTGTTGTTACGGAGGGTCTTGGCAATGCCCTTGTTGACCTGATGAACGAAAAGCCAGGTGCACTTCTCAAGGTTGCAGGCAACGGCATCCTCACAGGCATCAACGCAATCAAGAGCAGCAAGAGAGAATAATCAAAAAAAGGGGCTGTAAAAAAACGCCCTGAAAGAAAACGGACTACAAACTTACCGAAAAGGTAGGAATGTAGTCCGTTTTGTGATATAATTTACTTGCAATGAAAAAGAATATCACTAAAACATATAATACACCATATCAATTAAA
>JAFUIY010000033.1 GCA_017473925.1 Clostridia bacterium
ATATAATCCAAGCCCGCAGGGCTTCCGAAACAATTTGCCGAAGGCAAATTATATCACATTTGCGAAGCAAATATATCACATCCGTCGAAGACGGATATATCACATTTTCCGCAGGAAAATATATCACTCAGTAATTTATCGCTCAGCGATAAATTACTGTTTGTCTCTGATAACAAAAAAGGGCAATCCTATCCTGTAGGACTGCCCAGACGGTCGGCATAACAATATTTCTGCTTCCTGCGGTCAATTCCGCCACGGGTTATCACCCTGTTCCGTCAGTCACAGAAACCTTGTTCTGATTATATCATTTTTTGATGCTTAATGTCAATAAAATAATTTTTATATAAATAAAATTATTAGGATATTTATTTAACAATATTAGTCACAATTACCAACGTTCTTTACCTGTTCTTTATTTTTTATTTGCATGAACTTACTTTCAGCATTGTATAATCAGTACCGAAAGGAATGATAAAATGAAATACTATGTAAGAGCACTTATATGCATTGCAGTCCTGTTGGGAGTTGTCTGCACCGTAAAAGATTATTACGACACAAAAACAGTCAATCCGAACGACATAGGTTTTGAAATAAACAATAATGTTCAGCCATGGAATCTGATACTGATAAACAAGACAAATGAAATGACGGATAATCTTCTGCCTGAACTTGTTACAACAGAAAACGGAGAGAAAATAGCACGGAATGTATCTCTCCATCTGGAAGAGCTTTTCCGTGCAGCAGAGGAAGCAGGCTTTTCACCTGAACTGACATCCGGTTACCGTTCACGCAATCAGCAGGAGGATATATTTGACGACAGAATAAATGAATACCGTGAATTGGGATATTCAAAAAAAGAAGCAACCAGCCTGACAAATAACTATGCCGCCCGACCAGGTTACAGTGAGCATGAAACAGGTCTTGCGGCTGATATAAACTCTTCAGACGGCGACAGCCGCAAATTATACGAATGGCTGAAGGATAATGCCTACAGATACGGTTTTATTCTGCGTTATCCGAAAGGGAAAGAAGATATTACGGGAATTGAATACGAGCCCTGGCACTACAGATATGTCGGCACCGAAGCGGCAGAATACATATATCATAATAACATGACGTTAGAAGAATATCTGTTGAAATAAATCAGAATTTGTCGAGCCAATTAACAATGTACAATGTACAATTTACAATCGTGCAGATGTAGCGATACAGGCAGTTTTTTGTAAATCATTGTACATTGTAAATTGTAAATTGTTCATTGAAAGCCCACGATAAATTATTGTTTACCAAACAACTCTCTGAACCACACATCATCTGCCTCAAAGGTTTTTCCGTTAAGATATGACAGAATTCCCGCATCGGATGTAAATTCAAAAGTAAGTTTATATGAATAAAGCAGTTGTTTCTTATATCCGCCGAACTGCTTGTTCGTTTCATTTCTGCCGTATTTACCGTCACCCAGAAGAGGATAACCCATATGGGCAAAATGTGCTCTTATCTGGTGAGTTCTGCCCGTCAGAAGCTGAACCTCAACAAGGCTCAGGCCGTCCTTTGTATCAAGGATTTCATAGCCTGTTGTCATGGTTTTTCCACCCTCGAAAGGCTTGTTATAAACCCTGACCTTATTCTTGTTTTCATCCTTTATCATATATGCCGTGACGGTATCTTTTTTCACTTTCGGACAGCCGACAATGACACAGAGATAGCGTTTATCCATTTCTCTGTTCTTGATTTTTTCATTGAGAATACGAAGTGATTCGGCATTCTTTGCGGCAATGACTATTCCGCCCGTATTACGGTCAATTCTGTTGGCAAGAGCCGGAGCAAAGGAGTTCTCTTCACGGGGATTATACTCCCCTTTTTCATAAAGATATTTCTGCACACGGGTTATGAGTGTGTCAACATATTCACCCTCATCCGGGTGTGAGAGCACACCTGCTTTTTTATTGAGAAGCATGATGTTTTCATCTTCATAAATAATATCAAGCTTTCCCGGAGCCTTGAGAAAATCGTATTTATCCTCTTTTGTCTCAAAAAACTCATCATTTATATACATATCAACGACATCGCCCTCTCTGAGTCTGAAGGCAATGTCGCTTTTTTTTCCGTTCACTTTTATGCGTTTGAGCCTTATGTATTTATACATAAGATTCTTCGGCAGCATCGGTGCGGCTTTATCTATAAACTTGTCAAGACGCTTTGTTGCGTCATTTTTACCTATAGTAAAGGTTCTCATATTTTTGCCAGTTCTTCCTGATATTTTATAATGTCTTCAAGCTCCTGAGTGAGAAGCTCCTTTCTGAGAGGTCTGAATTCCTTCATTGCAATTGTGTTCATCACTATATTTATAACGAAAAATGCCATTCCTATAAAAAGGCTGTATGAAAGCTTCAGCGTCATAATTTCAGGTATTGAAGATGCAAACATTGAAGACGAAATAACAATGCATACGACAGCAGCCGCAAAGGTAACGAGACTTATGTAACAGAGCACAACATTACCCTTTGCATGGTAACCGAATGATGAAAGCAGAAGCACAAGGAAATTGAGCACGCCTGCAACTATTCCGAGAACAACAAGAATGAGTGCGGCATAAAGCACGGTAAATGCAGAGCCTGATTTTTCGAGAGACATCAGTCCTATATGTCCGCCTATATCAAGCTTTCCGTTAACAATATCAAGGATAATACTCAGCATTGAAACAGGCTGTGAGCCCTGTGAAAAGGGCAGACTTGTTTCATATGTGAACATAGGAAACAGGAAAAACAACAGAGGAGCAAAGGTCAGCACAAACCTTGCAATTCTCTGCTTTGTGCCGAAAAGTGCATTCTTTATTGCCTTTGTTTTTCTGTTGAAGCCTGCAAAGGAACGGGCTGCATTGACAGCATCCTCGTCAAGCCTTTCCTCCCATCTGTAGTTGGGAATGTTTATTCCGCAGACAGGGCATTCTGCTTTAACATCTATTATTTTCAGTTTATAGTTACAGTGAGGACATTTTGCCATAACGCAAACCTCCGTTTATTTATAAAGAATGATATTGCTGACTATGGGAAGATGGTCTGAGGGATAAATTCCGTCATACTTATCTGTTATAACACGGTAAGACTGTGCAAAGCCGTATTCATCAAGGAAAAGAATATGGTCGATGGGCATAACACCCTCTGTGCTGTCCTTTGTATAGCCGTGATAAGTGCCTATATCCGTTGTTTCATCGGCAACATACATGCTGTCAACAAAGCCTGCATCAATAAGATTTTTATATGCGACAGTATCTGCCTCGCAGTTGAAATCGCCGATTATCACAACAGGAATACCGGGAGCATACTCATTTGCCTTTTCAACGAGAAGCTCTGCAGATTTATTTCTTGATATTACGGAAATATGGTCCCAATGGGAATTGAACACTGCGAACTCAAAACCTGTTTCTTTATCTCTGAGAACTGCCCATGTGCTGATTCTTCTGAAAAGAGCACCCCATGTAAGTGATGATTTTTCAGGCGTATCCGAAAACCAGAATGTACCCGAATCCACAAGGTCATATTTGTCTGTTTTAAAGAAAACAGGTGAATATTCGCCCTCAGTTTCAGTCTTTCCTCTGCCTCTGCCGACAGCTGTGTACTCAGGCATACCGTTCTTTATTCTGTTCATCCAGGCTTCGTCAGCCTCCTGCAGACCGAAGACATCGGGCATTTCATTTCTTATGATTGAAATGACGCCCTCGCTTCTGTTTTCGGGGCTCTTTCTGCCTGTACCTTTTATGTATACATTATAGCTCATGACAACGATTTCATGCGTCTGTGCATTTTCGGGAATCTGTGTCTGTGTCTGAGCAGGCACAGAGCCTATAACACCCATCAGTGCCATAAAAAATGCAATAATCTTACTCCAGATTTCGCTCATTTCAACATCTCCTAATTATAGTTTATCGCAACGGCAACCATCATAAATGCAACTGCAACGACAGCCTCCGTAAGGAACAGCTTCCATGACCACCTGAGCCATTTTTTATAGGAAACACCAACCATGCCGATTGCAAGAATCATAAGTCCGCTTGTGGGATAGAGAAGATTTGTAAAGCCGTCTGCCATACAGAAAACAACAACCATTGACTGTCTTGTGACACCTAAAAGGTCACAGAGCATACTCATAAGAGGCACAATAAGGAATGCCTTTGCAGTACCGCTGCCCACAAAAAACTCAAGGATTGCAATAAATGCAAACATGAGAAGAATTGCGGAATAGGGAGAAATACCGTGCATAAGGTTGTTTATGTAAAAGAGCAGTGTGTGCATTATCTTGCCTGTATCAAGAATGTATGATATTGCAAGAATAAAGATAATAAGGGGAAGAACGGGAAGAATTGTCTTTATGCCTTCGCCGAAGGTCTTCCATAAGCTTTTACCCTTGAGTCCCGATGCAGAGCCTGCAAGAAGTCCGCCAAGGGGGAAGAAAACTGCCATACAGCCGAGGGATGCAACGGAGCCTACGGAGCTGAGTGTCTCATTGCAAAGTTTATTTCCGGCAACGGTAAGAATGAATGATGCGGCAATACCTGCAAGCACCATAAAGAGGCTGCCCACAAAAATCCTTGAGGCTTTTTTTACAAGAGGATCCTCAAGAACGGGCATACATTTGTCCATTGAATATTTTTCTTTTATAGCCTTATCGCTTTCGTAAGCAACGGATTTCTGAGGATTCTTCTCAATTCTCTTTGCATAAAGAATAAGATAACCTGTCAGGGAAAGATATACTGCAATGAAGAGAAGTACACGGAACCAGAGCCCCGAGAAGACTTCAAGTCCTGCAAGCTTCTGGACTGTTATGACATTGAAGGGATTGAAGGTTGCAGCAGTAAAGCCGAATGCAACGGCAACAAAGCTCATGCCGATACCCGTAAGTGAATCCCATCCCATTGCAAGGGATATTGCAACTGCTATAGGGACAAGGGTAAGGCTTTCTTCAAGAATACCTGCCGTGGAGCTCAGGAACATTCCTGCAAAGGTCATGGCTGCTATGAGCAAAAACCGTTTGTCACGGAATTTCTTTACAATGGTTGCCATAAGATACTTGAGCACACCGATTCTGTCAAGAATCAGGAATGTACCGCCCACGAGTATGAGAATAGCAAGAATTGCAATTCCCGTTGATGCATTTTCTGTAGTAAAAGCAAGCACGGGAGATGCTATTATTTTCCATACGGGCATTTTATAGTCTTCAATCTGTTCATATGTACCGTCGATTATAGCGCCGTTTTCATCAATACTGTATTCGCCTCTGGGGACCACCTGTGTGAGTATACCCACAAACACAAGCACTGCTGTAAGAACAAGAAGTATACTGACAACAGTTTTTTTGTTTATACTCAGACCGTCTCCTGCAGTCTGCTGCTTCTGAGCCGGTTTTTCTGTACCTGACATCAATTATCACCTTAACAAGAAATACTATATTAGCATAATTATACACAAAACAAAAATCAATTACAAGCAGTAAACAAAGGCAAAAATAAACTTTTTTTAAATTTTTATTTTTTTTTATCAAATGGTTGTATTTTCCGTTTATTGATGTTATAATAATGTAAATTATTATGTATATGTATGCAGAATTTTACCTAATGCACGAACAGGAGCGATTGGCATATGGAAAATAATCAGACTTTTTCAATCGGCAAAGAAACATTTCTTCTTAACGGTGAACCCTTCACCATCGTGTCCGGCGCAATTCATTATTTCAGAATTCCCAAGGAATACTGGCGTGACAGGCTCTTAAAGCTTAAGGCATGCGGCTTCAACACAGTTGAAACTTATGTGGCATGGAACTGTCATCAGAAAAATGAAGATGCTTTCGACTTCAGCGAAAACAATAATATTGAAGAATTCCTTGACATTGCAGCAGAGCTCGGTCTCTATGCAATCGTAAGACCCGGTCCCTATATCGGCGGTGAGTGGGAATTCGGCGGTTTCCCCTGGTGGCTTCTCAAATATGATGACATTGAACTCCGTTGCATGAACAAGCGTTACATCGGCTTTGTTGACAAATATTTTGACGAGCTTATTCCCAGACTTGCAAATCACCAGATCACAAAGGGCGGCAACGTCATTATGGTTCAGGTTGAAAACGAATACGGCAGCTGGGGCGATGACGAGCAGTACATGCAGTACATAGCAGCAGCTCTTGTTTCAAGAGGTATTGAGGTTCCTCTCTACACTGCAGACGGAATTGAAGACCATATGCTTACAAACGGTTCTGTTGAAGGCGTTTTCCAGACTGTAAAGTTCGGCGCAAACCCCTCAGTCAACTTCCCCTATCTCCGTGAATTCCAGGAAGAAGGCCCCCTCATGTGTTCAGAATTCTGGAACGGCTGGTTTGACCAGTGGGGCTACAAGCATTATGAAAGAAAGCCCTCCGATGCTGCAAAATCACTTCAGAGAATCATGGCTGATGATGCATCAGTTTCAACATACATGTTCTGCGGCGGTACAAACTTCGGCTGGATGAACGGTGCAAACTTTGACGGCGAATACAAGCCCATCGTAAACAGCTACGATTCAGACGCTCTTCTTACAGAAAGCGGCGACATCACAAAGAAATACGAAATCTTCAAGAAGACAATTGCAAACCATGTCAAGCAGAAGGAAGAAACTCCCCTTGACCCTCAGGTTCCCAAGGCAAAGTACGGAACAATCCCCTTCACAACATGTACAGGTCTTTTTGAAAACTTAGATAAGCTTTCAAGCCCCTTTGAGCTTCTCAAACCCGTTCCCATGGAAAAGCTCGGTCAGGGCTACGGCTTCATTCTCTACAAGACACATCTCAAGGGTCCCAGAGATTACATGCCCCTTTCAATCAGCAAGGTTCATGACAGAGCATACATCTTCCTCAACGATGACCTTTATGCTATCCAGTCAAGAAACGACCCCGAATCAATCGTTGATATCCGTGTTCCCGCTGAAGGACTTGACCTTACAATCCTTGTTGAAAACATGGGCCGTGTAAGCTACGGCAGCGACCTCAAGGACTACAAGGGTATCACAGACAGCGTCAAGCTCGGTGAAACATACATCTATAACTGGACTGCATATCCCCTTGAATTCAACAACCTTTCACAGCTTGATTTCAAGGTTGATACTGACATGATATTCTATGACCACCCCACATTCTACAAGGCTCAGTTCATCATTGAAGAAACTCCTTCAGATACTTTTGTAAAGCTTCCTGCTTTCACAAAGGGTATGATATTCGTCAACGGCAAGCCTCTTTCAAGATACTGGAACAAGGGTCCTCAGCAGTCAGCTTATCTTCCTGCACCCTTCCTTATCAAGGGCGTGAACGAGATTATTATTCTTGAGCTTGAAGGCTTCAAGAAATCAAAGAAGAATCCCGTTGTTGTCCTTGACAACAAACCCGAACTCAACGGCTGATAAAAATGGATTTTGCTGATATACTGTTTTTTTCAGCTGAAATAATCGGTACAATTGCATTTTCAGTAGCAGGCTCACTCGTAGCAATACGGCGTGAGCTTGATATTTTCGGAACAGTTGTTGTAGGCGGTGTAACAGCCGTCGGCGGCGGATGCCTGAGAGATATTCTTCTGGGCAACCTTCCCCCTGCAATGTTCAGGACTCCCGTTTATGCAATTGTTGCTGCAGTTGTTTCGGTAATAGTCTTTACTGCTGAATATCTTTTCCCTGCTGAAAAAGTTCTTGCTTCAAAAAAATATGAATTTGTGGTCAATATCTTTGATGCTCTCGGTCTTGCAATCTTTGTTGTCGTAGGTATCAACTCTGCAAAAAGCTGCGGATACGGCGACAACGGCTTCCTTGCGATATGTGTCGGCGTGCTGACAGGTGTCGGCGGCGGAGTTGTCCGTGACCTGCTTGTCAAGACAGTACCTATGATTCTCAGGAAACAGGTTTATGCCCTCCCTGCTATAGTCGGCGGTATACTTTACTACTACATGACAAAAGCAGGTGTAAATGAAATAATCTGTGTTGTTATTACAATTATACTTATTATGACAGTCCGTATTCTTGCGGCAGTACTGAAATGGAATCTGCCGAAAATCAGACAACAGAAAACACAACAATAAAAATACCCGGAAGAGGAAACAAGCCTTTTCCGGGTTTATTGTTATTTATTCAGATGTATAACTGCTTCACGGAAACCGCCTTTTATGATTTCTGACGATTCGGCAAGCATAAGATTGAGAGGATGACCGAAATCCTCCACAAGCCTGCCCTTGTCATCCTCCCTGCCGTATTTTTCGACAAGAGAAGATGTATCATCGAGGTAAATCACGATTTTCTTACCCTTTGCAGCGGCATAGCCCACTTCAAAGGCTGTACCCACATCCATTTCACCACGGAATTCATTTCCGTTGGCAATCACGGCATCGGCTGAATCAATGAGTGCGATGTTGCCCAGATAAATCTCATTGGACGAGTCGCATTCGTTATCAAGGGGATAAAGCCCCTCATGACCGTACAAAGAACATATTTCCTTATACTTCATACCGATTTCGGCTGCGTTTTTCTCAAAGACATCAGGCCCTGCAATATATATTTTCATATTACTTCCCTGCTGTATCAATAGAATGTTGCAACGGGGTCTTCGGGAGCACTTGTCTTCACCACTTCAATTGCAGTGAGCACGGGTCCCTTTCTGCCGTAAAGCTTGTTGAACTTTATTTCAATTGATGCTGTAAGGCGTACCCAGTCTGCATTATTGAGCATGTGGCTGCCGTCCCATTTTACAAGCATACCGCAGAAGGTGATATCATCTGCACAGCATGTCATTATGTGTCTGCCACATACAAAAGTGTTCTCAGGGAATTTAGGATTTACAGCACAGATACCCCTGAATTTCACCTTTTTGCCGTTATATGACTTCATGTTTTCCATGATATCACGGTAGAGAAGCGCAAAATCACGGTCCTCAACCTCTATGATATCTGCATCCACATCAAAGGGCAACGGGTCTTCGATATCATCAAATTCGCTCGTACCGTCTTCATAATCATAAACGATGTCACAGCGTCTTGAAATACCTCTGACAATCTGATGATAGGGCATTTTGTCCGCACCCTTTTTGAATCTGTTGAATGCAACAAGCTCACAGACATTGAGCTTATCGAAAACAAGGGAACGCATATTGGCATTGTATGTCATGAATGTTGTCGCATCTGCAAGGCAGATAACCTGAAAAACACTCCAGTTTTCGGGCATAGCCTCAAAGAAATCATTGAGAAGCCACATGCCGTTATATTCGACAACAACACGCTCTGCATGAATTTTTTCAGCCCATGCATTGAGGTTTTCCTCAGTCAGCGCTTCCTTGTCCTCAACAACTCTGATATGAACATTCTGTCCCCAGAAAGAAGAAGGGTCATACTCATCTTCACCCTCTTCACAGACAAGAAGAAGCATTTTTTCGCCTGTATTGAACCGTTCATCCTCAAGTGTTTCCTGAATGAATTTTGTCTTTCCGCTTTCAAGAAAGCCTGTAAAGAGATAAACGGGAATTTCCTTTTTCTTCATTTCTTACACCCCGAACAATTCCTTAAGTGCATCTTCTTTTATACCTGAGCCGATAACACACAGTCTGCCTGTAATTGATGCAATGCCGTAACGGACATTTGCTTCACCGGGAACATAGTCAAAGTGAATCCACCTGCCGTCAGCAGCTGCAACAATTCCCTTTGCACGGAGAACCATGCCGTATTTGTGCATATCCTCAAATGCTTCAAGGCAGTCGTTGATTTCATCCTCAGTGAATTTCTTTGCAGTCTCAACACCCCAGCTTGCAAAGACATCGTCTGCATGGTGGTGATGATGGTCATGGTCGTGACATCCGCAATTGCAGTGTTCATCATGGTCGTGATGATGTTCATGGTGATGCTCATGGTCGTGATGATGTTCATGGTGATGCTCATGGTCATGATCATGTTCATGGTGATGCTCATGGTCGTGGTCATGACAACCGCAGTCACAGTGCTCATCATGGTCGTGATGATGCTCATGTTCATGGTCGTGGTCATGATGATGTTCATATTCATGATGATGTTCATGGTCATGGTCATGACAACCGCAGTCACAATGCTCATCATGGTCATGATGATGGTGATGATGCTCATGCTCTTCAAGAAGCTCATGAAGCTCATGGGAAAGTGTATCCTTTCTTGAGACTGCATCTGCAATCTGCTTTCCGTCAAGCTGTTCCCAGGGAGTTGTGATTATGATTGCATTTTCGTTATGCTGTCTTAAAAGCTCAAGGCAGGTTGCAAGCTTTGCTTCGCTGACATCACCTGAACGGCTGAGAACGATTGTACCTGCATGCTCAATCTGGTCATTGAAGAATTCACCGAAATTCTTCATATACATCTTGCATTTACCTGCATCCACAACAGCTGTGAAGCCGTCAAGCTCGATTTCATCTGATTCAATATTCATGACAGCTCTGATAACATCACTGAGCTTGCCGACACCTGAAGGCTCGATAAGGATTCTGTCAGGAGCAAAATCGCTGAGCACTTTTTCCAGAGCCTTGCCGAAATCACCCACAAGAGAACAGCATATACAGCCTGAATTCATCTCTGTGATTTCAACACCTGCATCCTGAAGGAAACCGCCGTCAATACCGATTTCACCGAATTCATTTTCAATAAGAACAAGCTTTTCGCCTGCATAGGCTTCTTTTATAAGCTTTTTTATAAGGGTTGTCTTTCCTGCACCGAGGAAACCTGAAAAAATATCAATCTTTGTCATTTTTTTCGCCTTTCTTTTTTTCAATAGATATATTATAACACCTTTGTCAAGCCCCCTGAATCATCTGCGGTGAGGCTTGTTATAAACCATAAGAACAAGCAGAAAGTAAGGGATATCAAGGAAAATTTCTGTTGAAACAGCTTTTACAAAATTGAATGTCATCACAGACACAGGATAAGAAAAGAACTCAGCCTCAACCAGAACTTTTATTGTTTCAAGAACAACTGTAGTCGGGAAGGTCAGAATCAGGGAAAGTATACACACATACGGAATCAGGAATTTCACATACCCTGCAAGATGCCTGATAATTTTACCCGAGAAGAATATCATCAGGAAAACCATAAAAAGGAAATTATCGACAATCTCTTCTATTGCTGTTATCTGTGTAAGAATATCATTTTCTTCAAGGGGAAACAGATGGCAGAAGCCCTCTATAACATGAATAAACTTTGATACAAACAGCAATCCGTCGGGAATGAGCAGATATTTATAATCCACCTTCAGGAAAATCAGTATAACCATTGCTGTATATACTGTAATACTGAAAATATCACCGAAAGTCATAGTCACGGAAAAGCCCGATACACCCTGCCAGAAGGATGGAGATATGCACTCAGTGAGCTTTTCTGCCACAAGCAGTATAAAAAATACTGCAGTAATGTATGTAAGTGTCCTGTGTCTGCTTCCTTTTGAAAACCAGACCCTCATGCTTTCTCTTGCCAAGCTTTTCACTTACTCTTTTTATTATTATACTAAAATAACCATAATAAAACAATAGTTTGACATATTTTATTTTTAATGTATAATAGTACTATAACAAATTTAAGGAGATTTAAAATGAACATACTCGTACTCAACGGCAGTCCCAAAGGAGAATACAGCATAACACTCCACACCTGCCTCTACCTTCAGAAAAAGTTTCCTGAACATAACTTTGAGGTTTACCACGTAGGTCAGAAAATCAAGGCAATAGAAAGAGATTTTACTCAGGCAAAAGAGCTTATTGAAAAGGCGGATGTTCTGCTTTTCTCATATCCCGTATACACATTCATTGCAACATGTCAGCTTCACAGATTCATTGAGCTGATGAAGGAGCACAATGTTGATGTAAAAGGCAAAATTGCAACTCAGATAACAACATCGAAGCACTTCTATGATGTTACAGCCCACAATTACATTCAGGACAACTGTGATGATATGGGCATGAATTATATCAGAGGTCTTTCCGCAGACATGGAAGACCTTACGACAGAAAAGGGACAGAAGGAGGCTGAAAGCTTTTTCAGACACTTTGTATGGTGTGCCGAAAAGAAATACTTTGAAAAGCCTCTCACAGAGAAATACACTCACAATCCCGTTCCTGCAGCTGCAATTGAAGACAGCAATACAGACAAAAAAGGAAATGTTGTAATTGTTGCAGATATAAAAGAGGGCAACACTCAGCTTACGGGAATGATTGACCGTTTCAGAGCAAAGCTGAATGCCAAGACAAGACTTATCAACATAAGAGAATACCCTTTCAAGGGCGGCTGTCTCGGCTGCTTCAGATGTGCTTCGGACGGTGTCTGTGTTTATAAAGACGGCTTTGACAGCTTCCTGAGAAATGATATACAGACTGCAGATGCGATAATCTATGCTTTTGAAATCAGCGACCATTCAATGGGCTCTGTTTTCAAGATGTACGACGACCGTCAGTTCTGTAACGGACACAGAACAGTTACAATCGGTATGCCCGTGGGTTATCTTATCAGCGGTAAGTACTCTGCTGAGAAAAATCTGCAGACAATCATCGAAGGCAGAGCACAGGTAGGAGGCAATATCCTCACAGGAATTGCAACCGATGAAGAAAATACAGACTACGAAATAGACAAGCTTGCAGATTCACTTGAATACGCTCTCGAAAATAAGAACACACAGCCTCAGAACTTCTACGGCGTAGGCGGAATGAGAATTTTCCGTGACCTTATCTATCAGATGCGAGGACTTATGAAGGCTGACCACAAATTCTTCAAATCTCACGGTCAGTATGACTTCCCCCAGAAGAAAAAAGGTATGACAATGCTCATGTACCTTGTGGGTGCAATGAACTCCTCTGAAAAAATGAGAGCCAAGATGGGCAATAAAATGAATGAAGGCATGGTTATGCCTTACAAAATGCTTCTTGACAAAATGGACAAACAGTAATTTATTGCGGAGCGATAAATTACTGAATGATGTTTTTTGCCTCTGGCAAAAAATGATGTATTCGCTTAAAGCGAATAATGATGTTTTGTTTCACAAAATGATGTTTTTGCCTTTGGCAAAAATGTCGGAAGCCGCTTTGCGGCTTGA
>JAFUIY010000034.1 GCA_017473925.1 Clostridia bacterium
CAGACACGATACTGGAATGAAGAAGACAAGGAAATATATAACTATATAAGGGACAGAAGTGACAAATGTGTATGGATTGCAGATGAGTACAACGATGAATGTATGCACAGACGCAACAGACATCTCGTAAACAACAGCACGATATGTGTGTGCTATCTTACGGACAGCTACAGCGGTACTCAGTATACGGTAAATTATGCAAAGAAAAAAAGCGTGACAATAATTAATATTGCGGATAACCTCAAATAAAAAAGGAACTGTTCACCGACAGTTCCTTTTGTCATTAAATTATTCGACGGGAATACAGATATCATACTCGGGGAGGTATTCACCCTTTGCATAATCTCTTGCTCTGAAGATAACTTCATCATCATAAACCTCAACAGAATAGCCTGTTGAAAATTCACAGTAATCGCCGTCTTTGTTGTTCTTACCTGCACCGGGAACATTTACACCGTGGATGTTGCCGATTTTTTCGTAGCTGTACTGACCGAAGCCTGTGTGAAGATGGCCTGTGATAAGAATAACATTGTCATACTTGTTGAGTGTTTCAAAAATCTGGTCGCTCTGCTTGCCTACATGGCCTGCATCGGGATTTGAGCCGTTACCCCATGTCTTGGGAAGACCGTGTGTATTCTTAAGAGGCTGGTGAAGAATAACGAATACAGGCTTGCCGAGTCTTGTTCCATCCCTGAGTTCCGCGTCAACCCACTTGAGCTGTTCAACGCTGATATATGCTTCTTCCATTTCCTCACGGTCTGAGCCCATAACGATGAACTTATAACCGTTGATTTCCTTTGAATAGATAAATGAATCAAGGTCACTGCCTGTGATATCATTTACACAATCAGTAAGAAGCTTTACTGATTCTTCATAGTTACGGAGTCTGATGTCATGATTACCTGAAGCAAAAACAAGGTCGTCACCGAAATCATAGCTGAGAAGTGTTTCCTTGATGAATGACCATTCCTGAGGAAGGCTGTTTTCTGTGATATCGCCTACAATCATAAATGCATCCTGATTTGTTTCAGCAGTATCAACATCCTTGAGGACTGCTTCAAAATATTTCATGTTACCATTGAATGCATTTACCTGTGTATCGCCGAGAGCTGTAAATGTAAGGCGTACATCATCAGGATTGATTGCCCTGATGGGAGTTTCTGTTGAAGGAGTGATAACAGTACCGAATACAAGTGAAACTGCCAGAATCTTCTGGAATATACTTGCAAGCATTGTAAAAATGGGATTAAGCCAAGTCATTAACTGCATAATTTATAAACACCTTTCAAAATTAAGCTTGAGTTCTTGTTGTAATAACAAGATTAAATATTTATCAGAAAGTCTCAATTCTCGCTGAAACTCTGAGGATGATTCGTGCATCCATTGCAGTAAGCTTTTCATTGCCGTCAGCATCGGCTGCAAGAGTTCCGATAGCGTCTGTACTGTCAATTCTTGCTGTTACACGGAGTGCAGTTCGTGCATCTGCTGCAGTTACCTTACCGTCACGTGAAATATCGCCGAGAATTGCAACAGTGTAAACAAGACTTCCGTCTTCAGACCTGATGCAGTATGCTGTTGCAACAGCCTTATCATCAGCAGCTGCAGTACCGTCTGCAGTTGTGATTACCCAGCCTTCTGTTGTGATTGCCGCCTTAAGCTCTGCTGCTGTAAGAGTCTTTCTTATAAGAACAGTCTTGTTTTCTTCATTAATGATAAATGTTGCAGTATCATTGAATGCAAGACCTGAGGGATCAACGGGAGGATCAACAGGAGGATCTACAGGAGGTTCATCCTTTGATGCATTACAACGGATACAGAAGCCGTCTTCATCATATTCATGACCGAGCTTGGCTGTGGGAGCATCCTTATATGAACGTCCGCAGACTGTACATGTATATGTTGTGTAACCTGCAGCTGTACATGTGGGAGCTGTTACTGATGTCTCATAGCTGTGAGCAGCATACTTGTTGCCTTCAGCTGTATATGAATCTCCGCAGACTGTACATGTGTATGTTGTTTCTGAATATTCCTTGCATGTAGCGGGAGTTTCTGATGAAACTGCATAGCTGTGCTCTGCAACAGGAGTTTCATTGCTTACATATGAAGCATCGCAGTGCTTACATGTATATGTTGTAAAGCCGCCTGCCTGACATGTGGGTTCTGTTACGACTGCGTTGTAATCATGGTCTGTCATGGGGATATCTTCTGTATAAGAAGCATCACAGTGTTCGCATTTATATTCTGCAACACCTGTTTCCTTACATGTTGCAGCTTTTGTCACTGTCATAACATAGCTGTGGTCACCTGCAGGTGTTTCACTGTCTTTATAGGAATCACCACAGAATGAACATGTATGTGTTGTGTATCCGTCTGCCTGACATGTGGGTTCCGTTACAACTGCCTGATAGTCATGAGCCGTGAGAGGGATATCCTCTGTGTAGGAAGCATCACAATTTTCACAATTATATTCTGCAACGCCTGTTTCCTTACATGTTGCATCCTTTGTTACTGTCATTACATAGCTGTGGTCTGTAACTGCTGTTTCAGTGTCTTTGTATGTATCACCACAGACTGAACAAGTATGTGTTGTATAGCCTGTTGATGTACATGTGGGAGCTGTTACAACAGCATTGTAATCATGAGCAGCAACAGGTGTTTCACTGTCCTTATAAGTGTAGTCGCAGACTGAACATGTATGTGTTGTATAACCGATTGATGTACATGTGGGAGCTGTTACGACTGAATCATAAGTATGAGGAACTGTATCAGTGTCTGTACCTGTCTGTACAATTGCTTCACAGTCGTTACACTTTATATCGCCTGTATAACCCTTTTCGGAACAGGTTGCATCCTTTGCATTTACAGTTTCCGTATTTACATGGTTGTCAGGATTGATTTCGTATTCTTCAACAGGTGTTTCTTTCTTACACACTTCACAGACTGCTGTCTTACTGCCTTTTGTCTTACATGTTGCAGCAACAACAACTTCCTTTATTGTGTGGCCTGTTTCCTCAGTGAAATTGTCCTTCTGCACATTACTGCATCTTGAGCATGTGTAGCTTGTATAACCGCCTTCTTCACAAGCGGGAGGAGTCACAACACCGTCATCATAGTCATGACCGAGAGCGGGAACGATATCAAACTCTCTTTCTTCATTACAGATTGAACACTTCTTGAGTGTGTAGCCGTAGTCTGTACATGTTGCAGCAACGGGCTCACCCAGAGGAACGAAGATATGGTCGCCGAATTCTGCAAATACAGAAACGGGAGAATATCTGCCGTTGTTGAGCATAAGAACTGAAGATGAGAAAGTAATCTTCGCAACATGTGTACCCTGATTGAGTCTGAAGGAAAGTTCAGCAATCTTGAATGAGCACTTATCTGTACAATCATTATAGGCAACTGTTGTCAATGCAGCAACAGCTACAGAGACTTTATTGTCTGCACCGTAAACAACAGCTGTTGTAACACCGCCGTTTTCACTGTATGTATAGTCTGTTGAAACAGGAGCAATATCAGCATTATATTCAGCTGTGAAGTTACCTGCATTGAAGCCTGAAGCATCCTGAATGTAGAGAGAAACCTTGATAATGTCTGCAGCAGAGCCCTGTCCAATCTCAACTCTGAGTGAAGGTGTTCTGAGCACTGCAGTTGCATTTGCATGTGAATTGCAGTAATTATATGCAGGGTCACCGTAGTTACATGTGATTTTTACAGTACTGAAGGCATTGCTGCCGATGCTTGTAACTGAGTAAGGCATATTGACTGCAGAAACCTTTGTATCTCTGAATGCATTTGCACCGATTGATGTGACACCTTCATTGATGTTGACTGATGAAAGCGAAGAACAGCCGTAGAAGGTATCGTTACTGATAACTGTAACACCTGACGGAATCTTCACACCTGTGAGTGCAGAACAGCCTTCAAAGGCTGAGTCGCCGATAGTTTTTACAGATTCGGGAATTGTAACCTTCTTAATCCCTTTGAGTCCGTTGAATGCATTGTTACCGATAGAAGTAATACCTGATTCGATAACAAGATTTTCAGCGTGCTTATTGGGATAATGTGTCAGACCGAGAACAAGTTCATCCCATCTCTGACCGTCATCACCGTTTTTGTAGTTGTACATTGCACCTGAACCTGAAACGGTAATTGTTTTTGACTTGTTATCATAAGTCCATTTGATGTTATTACCGAGCTTGACCTTACCGTTGGTAACGATTGCCGATGCTTCAACATCAAATACCGTGTTGATTTCGGAAAGAGGCAGATAAACAGCTGTCATGATGACTGCCATAAACACTGCAACAAATTTCAGAAAACTTTTTTTCATTTTTCACAACCTCCTGTTTTAGTCGTGGATAGATATATTAATAATAAAATAAAATGAAAAGAATGTCAATACAAATCAGGCAGTTTTCTTCCTCGGTGAGGTGATAATTTTCCACAGCTTGCCCGTATATTTTTCAAATGCCCATGCAAGAGGAACCGTTGCGACAGCACACAGAACAAAGTAAAGATAAATGTTAAAATCCGCAACACCGATTTCCTTGAAAATTATCATGGGGATTCTCTGCATAATGTAAAGACCGAAAAGGTTTTTGCCGCACCACATGAGAATTCTGTTATGGAATGAAACCCGCATTGACATTATAACAACAAAAGCAGTAAAGAATACCATATAAAGTTCCGTGTGAACAAAGCTGGCGCCTCTGTTCAGAAGGAAATACAATGTTGCTGCTGCAGAGCCGGTAAAGCACACAATATAAACAGCAATATTTTTGTTGATAATTTTTTCAAGTTTATCCTTCAGCAATGAATACCATACACCGCATGCATAAATGATTATCGTATCAAACCAGTATCCGTCTTTCAGCTTGAAAAATGCAAGAATGAAGATATATAACAGACATCCGAGAGTAACAAAAGCAGCAGCCAGATAATTAAAGGTCTGTGCAGATGCTTTTTTTGTGACAAGATGGCTGAATTCAAAAGAAATAAACGTGATAAGATATGCTGCAACAACAGCAAAAATATACCAGTTGCTGTTACCGACTGCATCCCAGCCCGTTAATGAAAGAAGATACTGCTGAACGGGGAATGTCTTTCCGAGAATTGTCTGAACAATGATGAATATCAGCACGGCAATATCAAACCTGAAATAAGTTCCGAGAATTCTTGTCAGGGGAATTTTATGTACATATCCCATTCCCTTTTTCTTTATCGATTCCATAACACCATAGCCCGAATAAAAAAGGAACAGAGTAACCATTGCCTGTCCCATATTCCTGCATATGCCTGAATATGTAATATCCATCGGGTCTGTGAATTTCACATAGCTGTTAAAGTGACTGAAAAAGACAATGATGATGAATATCCCCTTCATGGACATTGTCTTTTCAACAGACATGTAATCAGTCATGAATTTTTCACCCTTAGGGGGCTTAGGCTTCATTTTATAAAGACACAGAATCAGAAAAATCCCGTAAAAAAGATACATCATAATTTTCCGCCTCTTTCAACAAATTCCTTATTATGCTTTTCTTTGAATTCATCAGTGTAATCGTAATTCCAGAGTTGCTTTATACCGTCAAAGTTTTCCGTTGTCTCATCGGCGAAGACCTCTGCACTCCCCTTCTTATAAGGCAATGTCAGCTTAACGGTACCGTTTGCGGAAATATAGAATTCCTCGGCAAAAGCCTTTGCGACCTTGTTTGCGGGGATATGGTCTTCCTCATTGATTTTGATTTCCGTATTCGGGCAAAGAATAACGGGAGCCTTTGCATATTCATAGAATTTTGCAGATGTGCCGTGATGTCCGTGGTGAGAAAGCTGAAGAATGTCACATTTCAGATAATCACCGTAACGGCTTTCAAGGACCTTACTTGATTCGGCACTGGCATCCCCCGGAAAAAGCACCTTTGTATTTTCAGTTTTCATCATAAGAACCGTTGAAGAATTGTTATAGTCTGCACATGAAGCAGGCCATACATCCTCATGGGTACAAAGCACCTCAAATTCAAGGTTTCCGACAAAAAATCTCTGCCCCGTATGAAGCTTCACAACGGGAACACCGCTCTCCTTGACAGCCTTGAAAAAGCTCCTCCGGAAGCCCTTTCCCGCACCGTCCCAGTTTGCATTATCACGGTGGTTGTCATCAACAATGTTATAATAGAATCTGTCAATGACCGTGTCCTTCATGTTATAAAGAAGATAGTCAGTGCATTTGCAGATATGATCATCGTGACCGTGACTTATAAACCAGCCCGATATATGAATTTTTTCATTTTCAGGAGTCATTGACCTGAGGAAATCATGAATTCTGTCGTTATCATGAATTGAATAAAAGTGTGCACTGTCGATAACAAAAAAGCTGTTATCGGCACAACGGATAATGTAACACATTCCGCAGTCGATAAGGCTGTGGTCTGTTTCAAACTGATAAAGCTCCGTATTGCATACACGGGGGCAATCAGCAGGCTGAATATCTGCAGCTGCTGTATATCCGTCGCATATAAGACGGGCAGAACGGCTGCAGGGATTGAAATAATACTGCAGGGTCATCCCCTTACCTGTCATGGTATAATGAATATTCCCCTCAATATCATGTTTCTGCCTGCCAACAAACCCGTCAGACAGAAGCTTATCCTTATAGGACATGAATATTCCTTCATCAATATCATAATAAATACGCATAAAAACATCATCACCGCAATCATAAGTGATGATGTTATCTGTGCCGTAAAATGACGGCAAGCTGTCAAACATATCCATAAAAAACCTCTGAAAAAAATAATTCAGCAATGCACACCGTAAGGTGCACATTGCCGATAAAAATCAATCCATTTTAGCTGAAGCTCTGAGTATAAGTCTTGCATCGGCTGCAGTTATTCTGCCGTTGCTGTCAGCATCTGCCGCCTTCTGCTGGGCTTCTGTCAGAGTATCAATTCCTGCGGACGCACGGAGTGTGAGTCTTGCATCACCTGCATCGGTTTTACCGTTACCGTTGACATCATACCTGATGTCGTCCGGCTGTTCATTACTGCTTGAGCCGACATACTCCGCATAAAGAAGGTTTATCCAGCCCTCAACACCGTTTCTGACAATCTTACCCCAGTCACCTGAGATTTCAACAACCTCGACAATTGCCCCCTCAGGGAGGTTTGAGCCGACTGTGTCGTAGAATGTGCTCGGACCCTTTCTGACTCTGAGAGAAGGCTCTGCCGTTATTTTATATTCACCGACAACAAAATCTGACGGGACTTCAACATCACCGAAGTTCAGTGAAAGACAATATTCATAAGTTGTTCTTCTTCTGCCGGGACTGCTTGCGGCAACACTGTCCTGCATTGCAGCCTGATAAAGAATATCAAGGGTTACCTTATCAGCTGAGCCTGCAATTCCTATAGCAATTTTTGCAACTCTTGTTACACCGTAGCTGCCGAGCTGATTTTCAAGGTCAGCAAAGTAAACAAGAGCTCTGCCGTCTGTTATGCCCATACTCTGTGCTCTGGTGATATAAGCCTTGATATCATTGAAAGCCAGTTCATCCTGAGCCTTTTTACTTTCATCTGTTGCAAGAAGCTTTTTGAAAACCTTGACTTCTTCTGAATTGAACCATCTGTAATTCCAGTCTGCAAGGTCTGATTCAACAACCTCATTGTAAAGAGTTTCGCCGAGGATCTCCTTTGCCTGTCCGGGATTTGCCTCTACAATAATTTTAAGCAGCTGTAAAGCTCTCGGGCCGTGCCACTGAACTTTACCGATACTTACAGCGCCGTTATCATTCGCATTAATACTGTCATAATTACCTTCCATACGGAAAATATATACACTTGCAGCAGTAACGATATCATCAATATCATATGCAAAAGCACATACGGATGATGTCATGAAAATCAGCAATGCAAGAAAAATACTGACAGATTTTTTAATTGAGCGTACCATAAGACGCCTCCTTTCGCAGTAATTATACTACATTTAACGCGATTTGTCAAATCTGCACGTTTTTACGGGCATTTTCAGCGCCTGTAAAGTGAATTGATACGTCTGAAATAATCAGCATCGACGCAGTTTATTGTGTCCTGTGTTGTCCTGAAACGCCAGTTCTTTTCGGGCACACCGGGTATATTCATTCTCGCATCTGAACCGAATCCGCAAAGATCCTGGAATGCAACCATTGCAATCACCGATGCCGAACGCCATACGCATTCAATTATCTTACGGCAGCTCTTTGAGTAATAACCACCATCGCCCCAGTTATCACCCTCAAAACCGACATAGTCAAGGGCAAAACGGCGTTCATTCTCATTTGCTTCCCAGAGCCAACCGAGAAGAGTGTTATTGTCATGAGTGCCTACATAGTTGATGCTGTTTCTGCCTGCATTATGGGGCATGTGTGATGAGTCGCCGTCAGGGTCAAAGCCGAACTGAACAACCTTCATTCCGGGGAAGCCCGTATCCTCAAGAAGCTTTACTACATCCTCACCGAAAACACCGAGGTCTTCAGCAATAATGGGAGCATCGGGGAATTTACGGAACACCTTTTTAAACAGTTTCATACCGGGGCCGTCCTTCCACTCACCCGTCTTAGCTGTTTCAGCGTCGGCAGGAACCTCCCAATAGCTTGCAAAAGCCCTGAAATGGTCAATTCTGACAACATCATAGGTATTGAGTGCATGGCCGATTCTTGAGAGCCACCATTTGTAGCCGTCCTTTTCCATTGCCTCCCAGTTATATATGGGGTTACCCCAGAGCTGACCGTCTTCGCTGAAATAATCGGGCGGAACACCTGCCACCTTTTCGGGCGAAAGAGTCTTTTCATAAATAAGGAACATCGGCAGAGCAGACCACACGTCAACACTGTCCATTGCAACATATATGGGCATGTCGCCTATAATCTTAATTCCCTTTGAATTTGCATAATCCTTGACCTTTTTCCACTGAACAAAGAAGATATACTGACAGAACTTCCAGAAGGCTGACCTTTCGGCATAGTCATGTCTGTGTCTTCTCTTGAAAATATCGTAACGGGCAAACTCTTCATCCCATTCCCACCATGGACGGAAATCATTTGCCTCTTTTATTGCCATGAAATATGCAAAGGAAGTGAGCCATTTGTTTTCACTCTCATAGTCTTTGATTTCCCTTGCAAGCTCTGTATCAATACGGGAGAAAGCCTTTTTGAGAAGTGAAAGTCTTGTTTTCTTTGCAAAATCAAAATCTGCTGTGTAGGGTGAGCCGTCATAGACATTTGTATGTGCTTCATCCTTTGTGCAAAGCCCCATTTCAACAAGCTGAGCAGGGTCAATAAAGAGAATGTTACCTGCAAAAGCAGATGCAGAGCAATAAGGTGAATTTGCATCATCCACGGGATTGAAGGGCAGAACCTGCCAGTATTTAAAATTCATGGAAGCAAGCTTATCAACAAAATCAAAGCAGCTCTGCCCGAATACGCCGATTCCGTATTCTGACGGCAGAGAGCTGATGTGCATGATAACGCCTGCACCTCTTTTATCAAACATAACGACACGTATAATTAAAACCATCTCAAAGGGGGTGGTTTTTAATTATGTCTCCTTTCTTAAAAAGTTATTGTATTTGCAGGAATAGTTATCTGCGATATAATAAAGACAAGCACTGTGGATTTGTATCTATAACTTTACAGCTC